>DATBHW010000044.1 GCA_036557285.1 Ktedonobacterales bacterium | reverse complement strand
CTGGCTGGTGGCTTCGCTGGCGGAAAGCCGCACCGGACCGAGCGGAGCGCCGCCGGGACGGCGGCTGAACGCCTCACCGGCGACCAGGGCTGCCCGTTCAGCGTTTCCACGTGCCAGCGTTTGGCCGCCGGGACGGCGGCGCTACACCTGCGGCCTTCGCGCATCCTGCCAGCAAAACAACACAGCAGAGAAAATTAGGGATGACTCATGTTATCGAGACAGATAGTTGCCTCGGCCTTATGGCACGATCATCGCGGCGTGGTTTGCCAGTTCCACCAGACCATTCGGATAAATGCCCAGGCCGATAGTAAAAAGGACAGCGATTGCCAGCGCGACCCATGCTCCCACAGGGATACGCTGCGCCAGGCCAGACTCTTTGGCCTGTTCTTTGCGCGCCGGGGTCGCTGCCTTGCCGGTCTCTTGCCGGGTAGCTTTCTTGCTGCGCGCAGCAGGTCCGGCCAGGGCCAGCGTCCCGCTTCCGGTTCGGCGGGGAGCCGACGCAATCGCCTCACGCTCGCCTGCTCCAGCCAGTGAGCCGCTGCGGGCTGGCGCCGCTTCGCGCTCGCGGCCCTCGGTGAAGTACATGGCCCAGATGACGCGCAGGTAATAGAAGAAGCCCAGCACGCTCGCCAGCACGCCGATGATCGCCAGTTCCAGATGCCCGTCTTTGATGGCAGCGTAGAAGATGTACCACTTGGCCGGGAAGCCCACCGTGCCGGGGAAGCCCGCCAGCGCCAGCAGGAAGAGTGCCATAACGCCTGCCAGCACCGGCTGCCGCCGCGCCAGCCCGGCGTAATCGCTCAACTCAGTTCCCTGTCCATCGCGCCGCTCCAGCGCCAGTACCGCGCCGAAAGCGCCAATATTCATGAACGTGTACGCGCCAAGATAGAAGAGAACGCTGGCAAGCCCCTCCGAGGTATTCAGGGTGATACCCACCAGAATATAACCCGCGTGCGCGATGCTGGAATAGGCCAGCATGCGCTTGACGTTGCTCTGAGTGGCTGCCAGGATGTTGCCGCCCACCATCGTCAAAATGGCGATAGCCCAGATCACGCCCGTCCAGCTTGCGCTCACCGGATGCAGCGCGATCATGAAGGTACGCGCCAGCGCGATAAATGCCGCCGCTTTGGTGCCTGCCGACATAAAGGCGGTAATCGAGGTCGGCGCCCCTTCGTAGACATCAGGTGTCCAGGCGTGGAAAGGGATTGCCGAGACCTTGAAGGCGAAGCCCACGGCCAGCAGCCCCATGCCGATAACCAGCATCGGCCCATAATCAGCGCCAAAGGCCCCATGCGTCAGGTTGGGGGCGTGTTTGCTGAGAAACGTATTGATACCGCTCAGGCTGGTTGTGCCGGTTGAGCCGTACACCAGCGCCATCCCATAAAGCAGGAAGCCGGAGGCGAAAGAACTGAGCAAAAAGTATTTCATGCCCGCTTCCTGAGACTTGAAGCGCCCCGCGATAAAGGCCGACAGGATATAGAGCGCCAGCGACAGGATTTCCAGCCCCAGGAAGATGGTCATAAAGTTGGTAGCCGACCCCATCAGCATCATCCCGGCGACGGCAAAGAGCAGCAGCGCGTAGTATTCACCGTGCTGGCTGATGCCCTGGCGCTCGATATAGCCGGGCGAGAGCAGCGCCGCCAGCATACCCGCGCTGAGGACGATGAGGTTGCCAACCAGCGCCAGCCAGTCATCAGTGACCATACCAAAGAATGCCTGCTGGCTATCGCCAACGACAAAGAGCGTAATCGTGGCGGCGAAGCCACCGGCCAGCGCCAGCAATGCCAGCAGCGCCAGCCAGCCTTTGCGACTGGCTGGCGTGAGCAGATCGGCGATCAGGAGCAGCAGCGCGCTCCCGGCGATCACGATCTCCGGCGCGATTCGTTCCCAGTCGGCGGCGATGGGAGTAAAGGTGAATGGCATCAGGCGCCTCCATCAGAGACAAGAACAGAGGTATGCTGCTGAGTGTGGCCGTTCCCGGCGCTCAGCGGCGTGTGATAGACGGTTATCGGTGCTGGCGCGCTGGTGGTCTGCACGCCGGGCAGATGGCCGACGCTGCTCTGCATGGCGTTGGTCAACTGTCCGGGGAAAAAACCAAGATAAAAGATGAGCAGCAGCAGCGGCAGCAGCACAACCAGTTCGCGCTGCCGCAGATCGCCCGCCAGACCCTTGCGCTCGGCGGCCACCACTGGCCCACGCTCTGGCGCGGGTCCGTGCATGACGCTCTGGAAAAAGCGCAGCAGATACCAGGCGGCAGGTATGACGACCAGCGTCCCCAGCGTGCCGTAGACGATGTTGGCGCGGAACGCGCCCAGCAGCGCCAGGAACTCGCCCGCGAAGCTGTTCAACCCTGGCAGACCCAGCGCGGAAAGCGCGGCAATCAAGAAAACCACCGAGAGCAGCGGCCAGCGCAGCGCCTGCCCGCCATAATCTTCCAGCTTGCGCGAGCCGGTCCGCGCCTCTATGTAGCCCGCAATCAAGAAGAGCGCGCCGATGGTGATGCCGTGATTGACCATCTGCAAGACGCCGCCCTCCAATCCCTGGCTGTTGAGCGCAAAAATGCCCAGGATCACGACCCCAAGATGGCTGATGCTGGAATAGGCGATCAGCCGCTTGAAATCGGGCTGGACCAGCGCCTGCGCCGCGCCATAGAGGATGCTGATCACCGCCAGAATCTCCATCAGCGGGACCAGCGTATGCGTCGCGGCGGGCAGCAGACCGACACAGAAGCGGATAAAGCCATAGGCGGCGGTCTTGGTCATGACGCTGGCGAGCATGATGGTGACGGGCGTGGGCGCTTCGGCGTAGGCATCAGGCAGCCAGGAGTGCAGCGGAACCAGGCCCACTTTGACGGCGAAAGCGGCAAAGAAGGCCAGGAAGATCAAAATCCCTTCGGTGTTGGTCAGCGGAGTGTTCATCACCTGCGCCAGATCAAGGGTGAAGCTGGCATTTGGCCCACCGTTGAACTGGTGAATGACGCCCAGCGTGATAATGCCCACCAGCATCAGCAGGCTGCCCACCGCCGTGTACAGCACAAACTTGATCGCGGCGTAGACACGGCGCGGCCCGCCCCAGGAACCGATCAGGAAATAGGCCGGGATGAGCATCACTTCCCAGAAGACGTAGAACAGGAAGAGATTGGTAGCCAGGAAGACGCCCAGCACGCCGGTTTCCAGCAGGAGCATCAGCGCCATATACTCTTTGACGCGAGCGTTGATGCTCCAGAGCGACGCGCCAATGGCAATGGTGGTCATCAGCGTGGTCAGGCCAACCAGGAAGAGGCTGATACCATCCACGCCGACGCTGTAGCTGATACCCAGGCCAGGAATCCAGTTGGGGATCGTTTCGGTCCCCTGAAAGCCGGGCTGGCTCCCGTCGAAGCGAGCGGTCATGATGATCGCCAGAATGAGATTGACGATGGCCCAGAGCAGCGCCCAGGGCTTTGCCCAACTCGACGGCAGGCAGAGCAAGATGACTCCGGCCACCAGAGGCAAGAAGATAATGACGGAAAGGAGCGGAAACTGTATCATAGGTTTTTTTCTAGCTCCCTCTGCTCAGGGTCTTGCAATATAGTACAAAAGAATGAGGATCGCGCCGAGCAAGAAAACGAGCGCGTAGTTGCGCACGTAGCCCGATTGGACGGTGCGCAGGCCAACGCTCGTCTTTCCTACCAGCCAGGCCAGGCCGCGACTACCGCCATCCAGCGCGTCGCCCTCGATAAAGCGATTCGCCAGCCTGCTCGCGCCCACGATGGGTTTGACGATCACCCAATCATAGAGTTCATCGAGCCAGTATTTATGCAGCAGCGTCTGATAGATGAAGTTGCGCATGGGCTGGAGGCGCGGTGTGCGCCAGACATACAGAGAGGCGGCCACGCCAATGCCGATCAGCCCTGCGGCCAGGCCCGCGCCAAAGGAAATCCACAGCATCCCATCCTGAAGCGTAAAAGCGTCCAGCTTGAAGCCGTTGCCCAGGACGGGCGTGAGGAATTGCCCCAGCGCGTCAGTCCAGGGCGTTCCATAGAGGCCGCCAATGGTGGAGAGAATCGCCAGAACAACCATCGGCGCGAGCATAATCCAGGGCGCTTCGTGAACGCGCGCCAGCGGATTGCCGCGCCGGAGCTTTCGCGCCTGCCCCTCGGCCTGCGCTCCAGTCGGCGCTTCGCCGCCGCGATAGCTGCCGTGAAAGACCACAAAAATCACGCGGAAGATGTAGAAGCCGGTGAGGATGGCGGTTGCCAGTCCCACGCCATAGAGTACCAGATACCAGGGATTGCCGCCAGGAGCGGTCCCGAGCGCCAGCAGGCTCCCCAGGATGGCGTCTTTGCTCCAGAAGCCCGCAAAGGGGACGATGCCCGTAATCGCCAGGCCGCCGATGAGAAACGTCCAGTAGGTCCAGGGCATGCGCGCCCGCAGGCCGCCCATCTTGCGAATATCCTGCTCGCCGTCCAGGGTGTGAATGACCGCGCCCGCGCACATAAAAAGCAGCGCCTTGAAGTAGGCGTGCGTGGTCAGATGGAAGATACCGGCGGAAGAGTTGCCCGCGCCCTCGGCCATAAACATATAGCCAAGCTGGCTGATGGTCGAATAGGCCAGGACGCGCTTGATGTCGTTCTGCACCAGGCCGACGCTGGCCGCGAAAATCGCGGTCCCCGCGCCAATGCCTGCCACGACCCAGAGGCTGGTGGGCGCGTATTGGAAGAGGTTGCTGGCCCGCGCGACCAGATAGACGCCCGCTGTGACCATCGTAGCGGCATGGATCAGCGCGCTGACCGGCGTTGGGCCTTCCATCGCGTCTGGCAGCCAGACGTGCAGCGGAAGCTGGGCCGATTTCGCGGCGCAGGCCAGGAAGAGCAGCAGGGTAATGGCGATCAGCATCGGGTCATTGACACCGAAGGCTTGCGGCGCGGCAGCGGTCGAGTCGGGGCCGCTGAAGAGGATGCCGTTATAGGCCAGCGTGCCAAACTTGTTATACAGCAGGAAGATGGCGAGCATCAGGCCAAAGTCGCCAATGACATTGACGACAAAGGCTTTCTTGGCCGCCGCAACCGCCGAGGGCCGCTGATACCAGAAGCCGATGAGCAGGTACGAGGCCAGGCCAACGGCGGCCCAGCCGATCAACAGGAACAGGAAGTTGTTGGCCGTGACCAGCAGCGCCATCGCAAAGATGAAGAAGTTGAGAAACGAGTAGTAACGCCAGTAGCCGGGGTCGCCGTGCATATAGCCAGCGGAATAGACGTGAATGAGAAAGCCCACGCCCGTGACGACCAGCAGCATCACGCCGGAGAGCGGGTCCAGCCGCAGGCCCAGGTCAATGCCCAGGTTGCCGGAGACAACCCAGTTCCAGAGCGAGAGATCATCGGCCTGCGTGACGGAGTTAATCAGCGTCAGAAAGCTGAAAAGAGCGCAGAGAAAGGCCAGCGCAATCGAGCCGCAGCCGATCCAGGTGATCATCTCGGTGCGCTCGTGCGCGTTGAAGAGTCGCAGGCTGGCGATGATGAGAAACCCCAGCAGGGGCAGCAAGAGGACCAGCGGCGTTAAGTCAAAGACCTGCATTGCTTCACCCCTTCATGGAATCTAGCTCGTCAATGTTGATGTCGCGGCGCGCGCGGAAGATCGAGACGATGATTGCCAGACCCACGACGACTTCGGCGGCGGCCACCGTCAGGACGAGAAAGACGAAAATCCAGCCGTCCACCGAATCAAGGTAGCGGGCGAAGGTCATAAAGGACAGGTTCACGGCGTTGAGCATCAACTCAATTGACATGAACATAATCAGCGGGTTGCGCCGCACCAGCACGCCCACGACGCCAATCGTGAACAACACGGCGCTGACAATTAAATAGCCTGTTGGTTGATCTGGAGGCATACCTGTTCTTCCTCGATGTATTTTGATAGGCTCATCATTATCCTTCAGCGAGCGACTTGCGATATAAAATATGCTGCTTCACTTCACGAAAACCGAGGCTTTCATACAAGCTTCTAGCCCCTTGCTCGTTAGCTGCATCGGTAAATAAGCGAACCTGCGTGATCCCCTTTTCTCGCAGCGCCTCTAGCCCGTAGACCATGAGGGCGCGCGCAATACCGCGTCGTTTCCATGCCTTCCTTACCGCTACTTCCGCAATGACTCCCACGCCTTTACGAATGTGACACCAGACCAGGCCGACTACCTGATCAGTGGCCCACGCGACCTGACACAATGTAGGGTCAAAACCGCTGATATGAATCTCTTCCGCAAGAAACTCCTGATAATCCGCTTCACTCTCAGAAGTGCTTATCCATGTGTCCGAATAGGCATCTTTGAGCGCCTGATAAATGGATCGGTAGTGATCCGAATGAACGGGCCGACGAGTGACCCCTGCCGGGAGCGCGCCAGGAGGCAAAGCCGACAGCGGATCGAGCTTCATATCACTGAGCCGTCGTACCTCGATATAGCCGTTCGCTCGTATAAGCGCGCCGGCCTCTTTTTCAGTGCTGGACGCATTGGTCGCCAGCATTTTCACGCCAGCGGTTTGCTCACCTGCCGCAATCTCGCGGATGCGTGCCTGTGACCAGTGGAACATCGCCTGGCCTATTCCTTTTCCGCGCCAGGCCGGGAGCAGATAACCGAGATGGAGATACACCCGCGTGCCGGTTACTTCTGTCCAGCGCCACAAGACGTGATTGTAGCCAATGACCTGCCCTGCCACCTCAGCGATGAGTAGATCAGGTGTGCCAGATGAGACCGCGCCAAAGCTAGCTGCCAGGCTATCAACTGTAGGGACGCCTTCACGAGAAGAGAGTGGGTCCACCTGATCCCATTCCCGCGAACCCTCATGCACAGCGACTATCGGCGCATAGTCGGCTGCGCCCCGGAAGCGGCGGAACATGAGGCCGGAAATAGCCGGGGCATCAGGAAGATGGATGCGCTCGTCGTTGGTCATATACTCCTCAATCAGTGCTGAGTACTCGCCATCCCTAGAAGCCCTCCGACCCAACACCAGCACGCCCACGACGCCAATCGTGAACAGCACCGCGCTGACGATTCCATAGCCTGCTGGTTGATCTGGAGGTATAACCGTTAATCCTCTCATCAGTGGTTAGTACTCGCTATTCTTTGCGCGCTTATAGCGCTCGCTTAACTCTGCTTTAACTCTGGTGTAGGTTTCGCGGCCATTAGTCAGGGCAGCCCCCAACCGCCCCTTCTGGGGCAGATCAGATGCTTTTTTAAGCAATCCACCCAATACACCAACGCCTAATAAGCAGTACAGGCATCCTATGAGAGCGGCAGCCGATCCAGAGAAGATACCATAGGTCAGTAACCCAATCGCGGCTACCATGAGTACCAATGTTAATAGGAAAATGACAATCACTGCTCCTGCCAGCAAATTAGCCCACTTGCTGCTAAGCTGCATGTTCGTGCCTGGTTGCTCTGGCATTTCTTCAGACATCTGCTGCCTCTTTTCTCTGAACAAGCCAGCCCTTTGCCTAATCCCGCGAAGCCCTTCTGCCGAGTACCAGCGCGCCGACGATAGCGACGACCAGCAGAATGCTGGTCACTTCAAACGGGAAGAGAAAGCCGTGAAACAGGCCCATACCGAACGCCTGGATGCTGCCGAATTTGTCAACCATACTCGACAAACTTGCGGCTGACGAGGCGCGCGCTGCCGGGCTGAGCATAGTGTTCAGCAAGATATAGGATAGCCCGCCCACCAGAATGACGGCCAGGCCCGCCGCCGCGCCTCTCTGCCAGCGGATGGGGTCGCGCTGCTCAGTCACCTGCGCGTCAGGGGCCAGCATGGTGACGACGAACAGGAAGAGGACCATGATCGCGCCGGTATAGATCAGCACCTGGACAACCGCGAGAAAGAGCGCGTTCAGCAGCAAAAAAAAGAGCGCCAGACTGAATAGATTTAATATTAAGCTAAGGGCGCTGTAGACGGCGTTGCGGAACAGGATCACGCCCAGCCCGGAAAGCGTGGCCGTGACCGCCAGCGCCACAAAAGCGAAGGTTGTGGCCGTGATTGACATACGTGTGTTGGGGCGTTACGCCCTACTCCTCCTCTATGGGTTCTGCCTCTGCCGGGAGGTCGCCCTGCCCGACGGCTGCCGCCGAGGCTTCCAGGCCATCGAAGTAGCCGCGCCGCCCTGGCACCGGCTGCGGCGTCTCTTCCGGCGGCGGATTGTCCCAGGCATCCAGCGTGCCGCGCGTGGCCTGGCCAGGCGGCTCCAAGAGCTGCTCTTTATGATAGACCATCTCTGCCGGGTCATAGGCGGCGAGTTCGTACTCGTGTTCGAGCGTGATTGCGCCGGTTGGGCAAGCTTGCTGACAATAGCCACAAAAGATGCAGCGCAGCAGATTCACGTCAAAGACGCGCGCGTAGCGTTCGCCCGGCGACACCGGATGTTCCGGCGTGTTCTCTTCGGCCTCAATATAGATTGCGTCGGCTGGACACGCGCCCGCGCAAAGGTAGCAGCCCACGCAGCGTTCCTGCCCATTTTCGTAGCGATGCAGCACATGTCGCCCGCGAAAGCGTGGCGGCAGTTCTCGCTTCTGCTCCGGGTAGGAGATGGTGGTCTTTTTGCGCCCCGCGTTCTTGAGCGTGGTCCCCAGACCTTTGACAATATCAAATGCCATGATCGGTTCCTCTATTTCTTAGCGACAGGCGTTTGAGATTCCTTATCTTTGGCCTCGGCTTCAGCCCCTTCTTCAGCGTTCGCGGCAAGCTGCGCCGACGGGCGCGCCGCGCCAGCCGCTGCGATGCGCACCAGCTTTACGCTGGATGGAACGGCAAACCCCTCTGCCGCCTCCGGCTCGCGGGCCGCCGCCTCTTTCGGCGGTTTGCCCTGCTCTCTGGCGCGGCGAACCGCCCAGGCGCCAGCGATGATGATGAGAACGCCCAGCCCAAACGCGCCGGTAGTCCACCAGGCCCAGCCCAGCGACACGGCAACTGCTGTGAACAGCATATTGAGAATAGCCAGCGGCAGCAGCACGCGCCAGCCGACCTTCATCAGTTGATCGTAGCGGATGCGCGGCAGGGTTGCGCGCAGCCACATAAAGACGAAGAGCGCGATAGCAACTTTGATGAGATACCAGAGAAACGGCCAGCTTAGCAACGTCCCATAGTTGATCGGCCAGAGTGTCCAGCCGCCCAGGAAGAGCGTGACGGCAATCGAACTGACCGTAATCATGTTGATATATTCGGCCATCTGATAGAGGCTCCAGCGCAGCCCGCTGTATTCGGTCAGATAGCCGGCGACAAGCTCTTGCTCGGCTTCGGGCAGGTCGAAGGGCGCGCGGTTTACCTCCGCGACGGCAGCAAGGCAGTAGAGGGCAAAGCCCAGCGGCTGAGCAAAGATATAGGGCAGGCCCAGGTCCACCTGCGCGTGGACGATGCTGACCATGCTCAGCGTTCCCGACAGCATCAGCACGCCCATGATCGTCAGGCTCATGCCGACCTCGTAAGAGACCATCTGCGCCGCGCTGCGCAGCGAGCCAAGCAGCGAGTATTTGTTGCCGGATGCCCAGCCGCCCAGCACAATCCCGTAGACCGCCAGCGAAGAGATAGCAAAGATATAGAGCAGGCCAACGTTAATATCGGCGATAAAGGGATCCCAAGGGCTATGCGTATCCCAGCCGAGCCAGCGCCCCCCCAGCGGGACAACGGCAAAGGCCGAGAGCGCGACCACAATAGAGATGAGCGGCGCGATGAGATAGATCAGCACGCGCGCTCTGGTGGGGATAATCTGCTCTTTGAAGACCATCTTGAGCGCGTCGGCCAGCGGCTGAAGCAGGCCGAACGGCCCGGCGCGGTTCGGCCCCAGGCGCGTCTGCATGAATGCGACGACCCGCCGCTCGATAAGCGTCAGATAGGCGAAGGCGGTTAGCAGCGCGCCGATCAGGATAATTGACTTGGCAACCGTCGCAAGCAGATATAAGACTGTATCAGACATACGTTTTTCCTCAGAAGTACGACCCGCAATCAGTCGCTGGCAGCAGCCGAAACGGCTGCTGCTTGTAGCTGCGGCAGCCCGTGCTGGAAGAGATCAAGTGCCAGGTAGGCTGAGCCGCCCTCCGCCGCGTTTTCGGGCAGGGCGGGCCAGCGCACGCCCTGGCTTTTATTCAGCAGTTCCCAATTCAGGCCGCTGTAGATAGGCGTCACGCGGGCAATCTCCGCCAGAATCTCGCGCGGGCTGGTATAGCGCCACTCCTGGTTCATGCGCTGGCCGAGCGCGGTCAGAATCTGCCAATCGGGCAGTGGTCCCGCCAGCGGGCGCATCGCCTGACGCACAGCCTGCACGCAGCGTTCGGTGTTGGTGAAGGTGCCTTCTTTTTCGGCAAAGGACTGTCCGGGCAGCACGACATCGGCGCGCTGCGCCGTTTCGTTCAGCGTCAGGCTTTGCACGACCAGAAACTCCAGATTCTCCAGCGCCCCTGGATCGGGCAGGCGCCGGGCAGGGTCTGCGCCCAGCACATAGAGCGCCTTGACGCCGCCGTTGAGCATCTGCTCGTAGGTCAGGCCCGGCTTCTTGGGGGCGCTGATGCCCCAGACCTCACGCAAATGCGCCCGCAGCGCGGCGTCTTCCAGTCCGGCATAGCCTGGCAGGCTGTTGGGCAGGACGCCCATATCGCGCGCCCCCAGCGAGTTATTATCCTCGAAGAGTGGACCCACGCCCGCGCCAGGGCGGCCAACGTTGCCCGTCACCAGCGCCAGGTTGAGCAGATCGGCGGCGAGGGTTGGCGCTTCCTCTTCCTGCGCGGCCATCTCGTCATAGAGCAGCGCCGCGCGTCCTGGCACGCGAGCTTGCGGGAACCCGGTTCCCGCAAGCTCGCGTGCCAGGACGCGCAGCGCCTCTTTATCAACTCCAGCAATCTTTGCCAGGTGTTCTGACGCCCCTGCCGGAGAAGCGGTTTGCAGGCTGTTCAGGAACTCAGGATGCTCTTCGACATATTGGCCGCGCGCCAGGTTTTCGGTCAGCACGACGTTTAGCAGCGCGCGTACCACTGCGTCCAGATGCCCGGCCTGATATTCGAGCTTCAGCGTTGCCAGGTGGTCAAGTCTGGTCGGCTTATTGGCGACGACATAGATTTTTGCGCCTGCCCGCAGCGCCTTCTTGATGCGCAGGTCAATGACCGGCTGGCGCTCGTAAGGGTCGGCGGCAAAGAGAACGATATGCGAGGCGCTGTCCAGTCCGGCGATGCTGTCGGTCCAGACCCAGGGGAGTTGTCCTGGCTCCGTCTCTGGAAACAGGCCGTGATGATGGTCCAGGTTGTTGGTGCCGATGGCGGCGCGGAAGAGCTTCTGGAAAAGATAACTTTCTTCGTTCGTCGTGTGGGTTGAGCCGATGCCGCCGACGGCGTGCGGGCCGTCGCGTTTGGCGATCTCCTGAAGCTTCGCAGCGACGAGATCGAGCGCCTCGTCCCAGGAGGCTTCCTCAAGCTGGCCGTTCTTGCGAATGAGCGGTGCGCGCAGCCGGTCAGGGCTGTTCACGTAGTCATACCCCCAGCGGCCACGATCACAGAGCCAGCCATCATCAATGCTGTCGTTGGTGTGCGACATCAGCCGCAGAATGCGGTCCACGCGCACGTCCACGCGCACGTTGCAGCCCACGCTGCAATTGGCGCAGACGCTGGGTGTTTTGCGCAGTTCCCAGGGGCGCGTGCGGAAGCGAAAGTTACGGGCGGTCAGCGCGCCTACCGGACACATCTCTACGGTGTTGCCCGAAAAGATGCTGTTGAAGCTCGCGCCCGGCGTCGTGCTGACTTCAATCTTATAGCCGCGATCATTCAGGATGAGTCCCTCTTCATCCATCGCCACTTCCTGGGAGAAGCGCACACAACGCTGGCAGGCGATGCAGCGTTCGCGGTCCAGCAGGATATTGTCGCTGACGGGAACAGGCTTAATGAAGTGGCGCTTGGTGAGGTCGAAGCGGCTGCCGCCAGGACCATGACGCAGGGTGAAGTCTTGCAGATCGCATTCGCCGCCTTTATCACAAATGGGGCAATCGAGCGGATGGTTAATCAGCAAAAACTCCAGCGTCCCCTCGCGCGATTTCCTGACCAGCGGCGTATCGGTATGCACGACCATGCCTTCGGTGCAGACCGTTGTGCAGGCGGTTTGTGGCGGCTTGGGCGCTTTTTCAATCTCGACAAAGCACATGCGGCAGGCGCCCAGCGGCGGCATTTTGGGATGATAGCAATAGATGGGAACCTCAATCCCCAGCATCTGCGCGGCTTTCCAGACGACCGTTCCAGGCGGGACGCTGACGGGACGCCCATCAATGGTCAGATGAATCAGTTGTGGCGTTTCTTCTGGCATACTATTCTCTCTATGTTAAGAGCGATAAACGCGATACATGAAGAGCGCGGGCGTTATCTGGCGATTGCTGCCGCTGCCAGCGCGCCTGGACCAACCATGCAATGCCCCTCACGAATATGATAGAGATATTCGTCCTTGAAGAGTTTGATGCTGCTGGAGATGCTCATCGTGGCGGCATCGCCCAGCGGGCAGAAGCATTTGCCCAGCATATTGTCGCAAATATCGAGCAGCAGCGGCACATCCCTTTCCAGCCCCTGGCCGTGTTCCAGCCGCTCCAGCAGTTCTGTCAGCCAGTACGTGCCTTCGCGGCAGGGTGTGCATTTGCCGCAGGACTCGTCGCGGTAGAACTCGGTCATGCGCAGCACCGCGCCGACGATGCAGGTATCTTCATCGAGAACAACGATACCGCCGGAGCCAAGCATTGATCCCGCCGCTGCGATGGACTCAAAATCCAGCGGAGTATCGAGCTTATCAGGCATGAGGAACGGCGTAGACGAGCCGCCGGGGATGATCGCTTTCAGCTTTTTGCCCTTCCAGACGCCGCCGCCGCATTCTTCGATCAGCACGCGCAGGGGGGTACCAAGGGGAAGCTCGTAGTTGCCCGGCTTGTTGACATGTCCGCTCAGGCAGTAGATGCGCGTACCCTTGCTCTTTTCGGTGCCAAAGCTGGCGTACCAGTCCGCGCCGTTCAGCACAATGGCCGGAATCGTGGCAAGCGTCTCGGCGTTGTTAATGACGGTTGGCCCGCCATACAAGCCTACAACTGCCGGGAACGGCGGCTTGAGGCGGGGATAGCCGCGCCGACCCTCCAGCGATTCCATCAGGGCGCTCTCTTCGCCGCAGATATAGGCCCCCGCGCCGCGATGAACGGTTACTTCCAGATCGTAGCCGCTGCCGAGAATATCTGTGCCGATATAGCCAGCTTCGTAGGCTTCGCGCACCGCGCGCGCCACCTGGCGTCCGGCCAGCCCAAGCTCGCCGCGCACATAGATGAAAGCGTGATGCACTTTGGTCGCGTAGGCCGTGAGGATGACGCCCTCCACCAGCAGGTGAGGGTTTTTCTCCATAAGCATGCGGTCCTTGAAGGTGCCTGGTTCGCTTTCATCGGCGTTGCAGCAGAGGTAACGTGGCCTGGGACTCTCTTTCGGCAAAAAGCCCCATTTCACGCCGGTAGCGAAGCCCGCGCCGCCGCGCCCACGCAGCCCCGATTGTTTGACGATCTCTACGATGTCGTCAGGCTGGTAGGTTTTCAGGGCTTTTTCGAGCGCCTGATAGCCGCCGTGCTGGCGATAGACCGGCAGAATATCAATATTCTCTACATCTATATCTCTGGTCACAATCAGTTCAGGCATGGTTCTCGACTCTTTCAACGCCGCTTCGTTCCGGCTGCCTCGGTTCGGCTTTTCTCCGGCGTCGCTGGCGTAGCTGCTTTTTCCTGGCCCTGTGCTGTTCCGGCGCTTTCGTTGTCCAGTTCCTGGTTGAGCGCGTCAATCAGCGCGTCGGCGCTCTCGGGCGTGACCTGCTCGACAAACTCGTTATTCACTTGCAGCACTGGGGCTGTGCCGCAGGATGCCAGACATTCCGCCGTCAGCAGGGTGTAGCGCCCGTCGGCGGTGGTTTCGCCGCGCTTGACGCCCAGCCGGTTTTCCAGATGTTCCACCAGTTGATCGCAGCCGCGCAGGTAACAGGAAATGCTGGTGCAGACCTTGATGACCCGTTTGCCAGGCTGTTCCTTGAAGAACATAGTATAGAACGTGGCAACGCTCTTCACCTCATCCACGTTCAGGCGCAAGGCTTCGGCAACAGCCTCAAGGGCTGCCTCGGTGATGTAGCCCTCTTCATCCTGGGCGATATACAGCGCCGGTAACACGGCTGAGCGCAGCGTTGGGTACTGCGCGGCAACGGCGCGCATCTGTTCTTTGGCTTCTGCTGATACCACGTACCCGGTCCTTCCTAAATAACGATCCCGCTGTCAACGATCCACTTCGCCCAGCACAATATCTATGCTGCCAATGGCTGAGATAACATCCGAGAGCAATGCGCCCTGGACCATTTTGGGCAGCGCCTCCAGGTTGGCAAAAGACGGCGCCCGGACGTGCATGCGATAGGGCCGCGCTGTCCCATCGCTGACCATATAGAAACCAAGCTCACCTTTAGGCGATTCGATGCGTTGGTAGACCTCGCCCTGCGGCGGGCGGTAGCCTTCGGTGTAGAGCTTGAAATGGTGGATCAGCGCCTCCATGTTGGTAGCGACGGCCCATTTGGGCGGCGGCACCACTTTGCGGTCGCTGATCTGGTAGGGGCCTTCGGGCATGCCATCCAGGGCTTGCTGCGCGATCTTCAGGCTCTCGCCCATCTCCAGCATGCGCACCAGATAGCGGTCATACACATCGCCATTGCTGCCCACTGGAATATCGAAATCGAACTGCTCATAGCCGGAGTAGGGGAACATCTTGCGCACGTCCCAGGCAACGCCGCTGCCGCGCAGGACTGGCCCCGAACAGCCCCAGGCGATGGCATCTTTGGCGCTGAGCGGGGCGACGCCTTTGGTGCGCTCCAGCCAGAGTTGGTTGTTGGTCAGCAGGGTATGGTACTCGTTCAGGCGATCAGGGAAGATGTGGAGAAACTCGCGCACCTTCTCGTCAAAGCCTGGGGGCAGATCGGCCTGGAGGCCGCCGGGCATGATATAGCTGGTCATCAACCGCACGCCAGAGACTAACTCGAAGATGTCAAGAATCATCTCGCGCTCGCGGAAGCAGTAGAGGAAGACGCTCTGCGCGCCCAGATCAAGCGCGCTGGTGCCCAGCCAGACGAGGTGGCTGGCGATGCGCTGGAGTTCGACCAGCAGCACGCGCGTATAGATCGCTTTGGGCGGTAACTCTTCGATGCCCAGCAGCTTTTCGACGGCCAGCGCATAGCCCAGGTTGTTCGAGAGCGGGGCCAGGTAGTCCATGCGGTCGGTCACAACCAGCGCCTGGAAGTAGGTTTTGTTCTCGGCGGTCTTCTCGATGCCGGTATGCAGATAGCCGATGTCGGGGACCGTTTTGACGACGGTTTCGCCCTCCAGGGTGATGATCAGCCGCAGCACGCCATGCGTGGATGGATGCTGTGGCCCCATATTGATGGTCATGGTATCAACACGGGTGGTCTCATCAACCTTGACGCTCTCGGTGATGTGGAGTTCGGTTTGCTCTCCGGTTTGCATAGTGTGTGTCCTTGCCCGGCTACTCGCCCGGCTCTGGTTCGGGGCGCGGAGGAGTGGGCGGGCGGCTTTCATTGATCCGCATCGTCTGGCGGCCAATGCCTTGCGGCAATGGCTGGTTGAACGGTATCTGTCCGCCCCAGTGCGGTTCCGGCAGTTCGATGCCGGTGAGAGGATACTCTTTGCGCAGCGGATAGCTGGTCCAATCGTCTGGCATCAGAATGCGCCGCAGGTCGGGATGTCCGCTGAAGGTGATGCCAAAGAGATCGTAGACCTCGCGCTCGTACCAGTTGGCGGTGGGCCAGATATGACTGATGGTGGGAACGGCAGGGTGGTCCTCGCCGGGCTGGCCGACGCGCGTTTTCAAGCGAATGACGGCGCGGGTATCCAGCGAAAGTAGGTGATAGACGACATCGAAGCGCGGTTCGCGCTCAGGCCAGTCCACCGCTGTCAGATCCGCCATGTAATTATAACGCAGCGCGGGATGATCGCGCAGGAATTTGGCGACGGCTGGTACTTTTTCTGGCGGCAGCAGGATGGTGGTTTCGCCGCGATGTTCGACAACCTCCAGCGCGACCTCGCCAAACTTTGACCGCACCGCTTCCACCGTTTTTACCGCCAGGTCTTTTGTGGTTTCGGCCATAGGTAATGAGCCTTCTTCTCTTTCAGGCTTAATTTTCGCTGCCCAGGTTCTTCACCGCGCCGACCTTCAGCGGGTCGGGGGGATTGGGAATGCCCAGGCGAATCTTTTCCTGCAACTGGTTAAAGCCATAGAGCAGCATGTCGGGGGTGGGCGGACAACCTGGAATAAAGATGTCTACCGGAATGATTTTATCCACGCCCTGGACGATGGCATAGTTGTTAAAGACGCCGCCGCAGGAGGCGCAGGCGCCCATCGAAATGACCCATTTGGGGTCGGGCATCTGGTCGTAGATTTGCCGCAGCACCGGGGCCATCTTCACCGAGCAGCGCCCGGCGACGATCAGCAGATCGGCCTGGCGTGGGCTGGCGCGATAGACTTCCGCGCCAAAGCGGGCCAGATCGAAGCGCGCGGCGCTGGTTGCCATCATCTCGATGGCGCAGCAGGCCAGGCCAAACAGCGCCGGCCAGAGCGACGAACTGCGGCTCCAGTTGAGGATTTTATCTACTTGAGTCAGCAAAATGCCGGTCCCGGACTCCACATGGACGCCCCGCGACAGGCGGGGCGTCTGGGCGTTCGAGATGGTTTGCACTGGCTCCCAGGGGTTATTCACTCCCATCGGAACGCTCCCTTACGCCAGACATAGACATAGGCGATCAACAGAATTGCCAGGAAGATGACCAGTTCGATCAGTCCAAACACCTTCAGGTCGCTCTTGAGCAGCACCGCCAGCGGATAGAAGGAGACGGCTTCGATGTCGAAGATAATAAACATCATGCCCGTCACCAGGTATTTGACCGGAAAGCGGCGCCTGAGTGGCTCGATCTCCCGAATGCCGCTCTCATAGGGCGCGAGTTTGGCCGGTGAGGGTTTCTTTGGACCCAGCACGAACGTGATGCCCGTCACCAGCACGGCAAAGAGGATTGCCAGGCCAATCAAGATGAAGATGGGGACATACTCAGGAAATGGCAGCATAACAGAAGATACCTTTTTCCCCAGCCCGACGCTTCCCCGCCGCGCCCGGCCAATTTTTTTGCAGCATCGCTAGATACTGCTTTTCTTAAAAGATGTTTCAATACAAATGGTAGCACAGCACACCAGGGCTGTCAAATAGGGAACTGCTGGAGGTTCTAGCAAAAATGAGGTGTTGGCAAGCGAGGCATGGTACTGGTAGCGCCGCCTTCCAGGCGGCTACCGCTGCGCCAAGGCGAGCGTGCGCCCTCCAGGCCAGCACACCAGCAGGCCAGCGTTGAGCCGCCAAGATGGCGGCGCTACAAGTGGCAACCCCCGATAGGTGGTGGAACTACTGATGGAAATCAAGCAGAAGGCCAGCCGTCCAGTTAGCGGGGATGATCGCGTTTGCGGGCGACGAGCAGCAGGTTCAGAATGCCGAGGTCTTCCAGGTCCAGGGCTTGGAAGCAGCGCGAGAATTGGTGGCGCATCTGCTCTGTCACGATGATTGTTTGTGATACCTCCAGATACATGGCTTCCAGCCCCTGTTTCTCAAATGCGGCGCGGTACTGCGAAGCGCGCCAGCGGGTACGGACGGCGTTCGGCAGGTGGCTGGTCATCAAGCGCCAGATGGTATTGCTATAGGCGAGAAAGTCGAGCGGGCGGTTGAAATCGCGGTGATCGCGCAGGTCGATCTGGTGGCTGGTGAGGCCGCCGGGACGCAGCAGCCGGGCAATCTGGGCAATGGCCCCTGCGGGGTCGGAGAAGTGTTCAAAGCAGGTATGCGAACAAATGACATCCAGCGAGGCATCGGGCAGGCTGTTCCTGGCAATATCCACTGGAGAGCAGTAGTTGATACGGTCCAGCAGGTCACGCGCCAGCCCTTCGGGGTCGTGCCTGGCGCGTTTCAGCAGCGCCGGGGCGACAAGGTAAGTATCGGGAAAAATGGCTGCGGTCTTGACCAGCGCCAGATAGAGCGCATTCGAGCCGTGGTCCTGAGCGCGGGGGACAACATCCAGGCAGGTCACGCTTTTTGCGCCCGCCAGCAAGGCCAGCAGCCCCACGCCAACGTTGCTCCCCGGACCAATCTCCAGCAGATCGGCGCCCATCAGGGAGCCGCGCAGCGGCTCCAGCGCCGTGACGTGCCGGTGAAAGACGGTCAGTGGGTAGCTGGCCTCGTTTTTCTCAGGATCATCGCTCTGCGGCGCCCGGCGCTGATAGGAAGAAGCGATCAGGCGGTTGCCCAGGGCGATATTTTTGATGATGCTTCTTCCTGATTGAAGCGTTGTCTTGATGTCTGGCACTCAGTTATCTTTTCCTTGCAGGGCAATGCGCACGCCGCTGCTGAGAACTATTCCAAGCCTTAAGTCGCCGCCGCGCAGCGACGATTTCATCTACGCGCTTTGTCTACCGAGAGAGAAGCATCAACCGTTTGAGGCATTGCCTACCTGCCCGTTTCCTGCTCGCGCTGGATGATGCCGCCCAACATCAAGTGGAAGCAGACTCTTTACTGGTCAGGCCAGAAGCAAGGAATCAACGTCGCTGACTCAGGAAGGGTCTGTTCAGATAGAGCGATTATAGCAGAGCGTTCTGCCATTGTGAAAATGTCCCATGATACGTGCCAGCAAATCACTTGCAACTTTAGAAGAACTGGGAGATGATAGGGGACAGCAGAGCGGTCTATCGGGATAAGAGACGAATGGAAAGGTATCCAGGGGGAGTCTACCAGAAAGTACTAAGCGAGACAGCAGGTAGTAATAGAAGGGAAGTAAAAGGATTATATGAGTAGTATTAGTAGGGGCATGCTATGACTGCCAGGTATCTCATCACCGGCGGCGCTGGCTTTATCGGGTCGCATATCGCCCAAACTCTGCTGGAGCAGGGGCAATCTGTGCGGGTGTTTGATAATCTCTCCAGTGGTCGGGAAGGCAATCTCGCCGCCTTTGGGGGCCGCGCAGAAGTCATTCGAGCAGACCTGCGAGACCTTGCGGCTGTGCGCGCGGCTGCTGCGGGGGTTGAGGTGGTCTTTCACGAGGCGGCGCTGGCCTCGCCGCCAGAGTCTATTGCCGATCCGTTGCGGGCGCTGGAGGTAAATGTGACCGGCACGCAGCATGTGTTGCTTGCTGCCCGCGACGCCGGAGTCCGGCGGGTCGTGTTTGCCAGTTCTTGCGCGCTCTATGGCAATGAGCCGACTTTGCCCAAAGAAGAGAGCATGACGCCTTGCCCACTCTCACCCTATGCCCTGCACAAGCTCACTGGAGAGCATCTATGCCGCCTGTTTACGCAGCTCTATGGCCTGGAGACGGTGGCCCTGCGCTATTTTAACGTCTTTGGACCAGGCCAGAACCCGAACTCCGAATATGCGGCGGTGATCCCACGTTTTCTGACCGCTCTCTTAGAGGGCCGCCGTCCGGTGGTGTTTGGCGATGGGGAGCAAACGCGCGATTTTATCTATATAGAAAATGTGGTCAGGGCGAACCTGCTGGCCGCCGAAGCCTCACGCGCCGTCGGTCAGGTAATCAATATAGGTTCTGGCGAGCAGAGGTCGCTCAATGCGCTCCTGGGTGTCGCCGGGGATTTGCTCGGAGCGCGGGTCCAGGCAGAGTACCGCGAGGCCCGCGTCGGAGACGTGCGCGATAGTCTCGCGGCTATTCAGCGGGCTAGAAGCCTGCTCGGGTATGAACTAATAATAGGGTTTCAGGAGGGGCTGGAGCGCACCCTGGCCGCGCTCCGTCAGGAGAAGAGAGAACACCAGCAATGAGCCACGCGATGCAAGCCGCAGGAACACAGGCGCTATCTGGCGCGGCTGAGGCGGTTGCAGCGCCCGCGCGCGAATGAGGGGAAGTAACCCCTGTGAGCTGGCTCACTTGTTCAACTGGATGCGCTCTTATTGAGTGGTCGTTGTCGCAGGCATGGGCTGGTAATGCGGGTCAACCGGGAAGTCTGTGTTCAGGTGCGCCTGGCCGTTGTGATCGACGTAGTGCCAGACGCCATCTGCTCCTGGTACGCGCCAGATGGGATCAATGACGACTGTGCCTCCCTCGCGCAAGGTTTGTTGGACCGCCTGCGATCCGCTAAAATCGCCAGGAAAATAGATCAGTTCAGGCGTGCGCCCCTGGATCACAGCGACGTGCTGCTGGACGCTCACCGCTGCAACAGCCGCAGTGGCCGTGACCGCAGGAAATGAGTGGTTCACGTAAAACATGTCGCCCGTCACGGCGTCGAACTCCCCTTCATGAATCAGGCGGGACTGAGGATTATAAAAAAAGGTGAGCAGGGCCAGGGGATGATTGTTTTTATCAACCACCGGAACGACCCAGAACTGCGCCAGTCCAACATCACTGCGATAGGGTTTCACCAGAACCGGCGCGGCCAGCGTGCCGTTCTGTAATGCGTTTGCGATCAGATCGGCGCCTTGCGAGGCGCTCTGGAACATATCGGAGCATTGCGCCGCGCTTAAAATGTCCGCAGCAGACCCGGAGTTGATCGAGAACCATTTTGCGGGTTGAGCCTGATTGTCGGTTGTGATGAGCGTGGGATTACAGGCGCTGGTGGTTTGCGAACTCTGCCCAAAATGGGCCTGACCACTTCCCACGATAGCCAGGCCAATGCCGATGATCGCCAGGCAGAGAAAAGCAAGGATCGCGGTCAGACGTAAGGGGCGCCAGATAAGCCGAACAGGCGGCATTCGGCGCTGGTTCTTTTTGCGAGCGGATCGTGACATCGCTGCTGTCCTTTCCTCCTGAACGAAGCAACTCTTCTACGTGTCACTGTGGCAGCATTAAGGCCCCTGCATGATATTGCCCTGCTCATCGAGGGAATAATCGGCGCTGTAGGTGGCGTCCTCGTCGCGCTGAATGCTGACGTAGTTGCCGATCCAGTAGTGCGCGTTTGGGTTGCTTGTGCCAGGGCCTGCCTGATAGATGCCAATGACCGGATCGGGGTCCAGGCCGTTGTTGGCATTGTAGGTTTGTCCCCACCACCAACTACTCGTGGTCCAGGCGCTGTAGGAAACCCGCGCGTAGTAGGCGCCATTGAGGTAGGGGCCGAAGGCGCCCTGGTCCCAGGGATTGTAAACCGCGAAGCTGTCAATGGTAGCGGTGCTGACGGCGCCTGGGTCGGCGGAGGCCCAGACCCCGGCAATCACCACAGAATGCAGCGCGTGGTTCACAATGGCTATCTCAGGTGAGGTTCCGTCCCAGTGGGACATTGCAACGCCTTTGGCTAGCCCGTAAGTTCCTACAGCGACCCCGGTATGGTAGATGTACTGATGGTAGTAATGGCGATCAGGAGTCTCATATTGTGTAGCATAGGCATGAGCGCGGGGATCACCGCCAAAGTCTCTGGAAGTATCCGCCAGGGTAAACCCTGTTGGCGACGGGACTGGACCACCAGGCGGTGTCATGTAGTGCTGCATATCGTAGAGAATCTGCCAAGGGGTACCATTTGCTCCAGATGTGGCATGGCTGGGGTTGCCGTCGGCAGGCCCCTGGTTGTTTTGATGGGGGAACTCAATAGCATAGCCTTGCCTCCAGTATTGGTAGTTGGAAATGGCCTGCACTACTGCCAGGAAGCAGTAGTTACGAGCGTATTGAGGCCAGGGACCGTTACTGGGGCGATTGTTTGACGGTTGGACGCCGGTTGCTACTGCCATCCCCCCGTTGACGCTAATATCAGCGCCATAGTACGTCAGGGTAGATTCGTTCGGAATGCGCGATGCAGCCTGAGCGATTGAAGTTGGGAAGCGCCCTCCGCCAGCGGCCCAGACCGTGAGGGCGAGAAAGAGCAGGGCCACACCTAAGAACACCAGGCGGCGTTCCAGTGTACTCATACATTGTTCTCCTTCAGGTGTGTCATCACCACGATGGTGTCTCGGTGAGAGACGCGCTTACAAGCCCTTTTTCTGTGTTGGCAGTTGCGGAATGAATCGAATGGGCAGCAAGCGCCTGGATGCTTGCCGTAATCGAAGAGAAAGATACCTGAAGGATGAGGTGTTTGTCAAAATTTCGAGAGGAGGGGCCAGGGGGAATGCCATTGCCCTTCTTCCGTTGCGTCGTGGGAACGTCAACTCAGCGTCAGGACACCGGCCAGATATAGGCAGGTGATAGCATAGCCTCCTCAATCTACAAAGCGATACTTGATCAGCGCCCACAGCGCGGGAAAGGCGTCACGCCAGGTGGCCTTTTTTCCTTCATCAAAATCACGACCAGAGTAATAGATCGGTACTTCATAGATGCGATACTGGCGTTTCAAGACCTTCGCCGTGATCTCTGGCTCAAAATCAAAGCGATTGGAACGGATAGTGATGCTTTTGAGAATCGGCGCGCGGAAGGCTTTATACCCCGTCTCCATATCGGTAAGCATATTGTTGTACAGAAGATTAGCGATGAAGGTGAGGAGTTTGTTGCCCATGTAGTGCCAGAAGAGAAATGCTCGATGGATGCCGAGAAAGCGCGAGCCATAGACTACATCAGCTTTGCCATCCATGATGGGCTTGAGGACCACATCCAAATCTTTGGGGTCGTACTCCAGGTCGGCATCCTGGATGACAATGACCTCTTTGGTCGCGTGCTGCACGCCGGTACGGACACCGGCGCCTTTCCCCATATTCTTTGCGTGATAGTAAATATGGACGTTCTCCGGCCATGCGCTTTGCTCAAGAATAGCCCGTGTCCCATCGGTGGAGCAATCATCAACGATGATGATCTCTTTGGAGTAGGGGGTTTGCTGGACCATCTCGATGACTCGCTGAATGGTAGCCTTCTCATTATAGACCGGGATGATAACTGAGACTTCCATGAAACACTCCTGAATTGAACCGATACGCTTCTTTAGCGCGCCTCCTGCCTAAATAAAACGATCTCATGCGCTATTCTTAACGGCATCGCTCTGCCAGTATGAGATGCTACCAGGGGATGATTGTCCTACCCTTTTGGCCTCCGATAAACCTCTCTGGTATAATGGTTGTGATTTTCAGACCGATTCGGGCACCGGGGCGGCTGATAACCCGCGCCCCTCGCTGCTCTGCATAACGGAAACTCGTCTCTACTGTTCGATTGTTAGGAGAGATCGTAATGGCTCTGTATCTCGCTGATGGAGTGCGTCGCTCTGGTTCATTGGCCTTTTTCATTGGGCTGGGACTCTGCCTCTCATTTGCCCTCTTCTTCTTCTGGCCCCATCCACCGGCCTCATTGCTGTTCCTGGTGGTGGCCGCAGCCCTTGCCTCTATCCGCCTGGAGATTGCCATTGCGCTCCTGCCGCTGACCTTCCCTTATGATAACTATCTCCTGCCGCTCAGCGCCAGCGGCTACCCGCAATTCTACCTCGCTGAACTGGGTGTGATCATCTGCCTGGGAGCAGCCCTGCTCCGCCATGCCCTGCTGCCTGCTGAGCGGCAGGCGACCCGCGTCTGGCTGGGGAAGCTCTGGCGACAAGCGCATCCGTTCCTGACACCGGCGGTGCTGCTGCTGCTGGGTGCTTCCCTGGCGCTGCTGGTCTCCCCGGTTCAGCACCTGAGCCTGCGGGCGTACCGCGAGGAAATCCTTGAACCGCTCGTGTATTTTCTGCTGATGCTGCGCTATCTGCGGACCCGCAGCGATCTGGCGCGGACGGTGGGCGCGTTGATCCTCTCGGCACTGCTAGTCGCCTGTATCGGCATCGCTCAGGGATTTATTCAGGTGAGGGGCTTAAGCGACATCCTCAATCCTGGCGCGTTCCGCATCAGAGGCTCCACTAATGGCCCCAATAATCTTGGTTTTCTCCTGGACCGCGCGATCCCTCTCTTGCTGGCGCTGGCGTTCGTAGGGGCGCTGCGCCAGGGGAGGGGGAAAGGGCGCCATCCGACGCAAGAGGCTGGCTCCCAACAGCCAGCCTGGTGCGACCCGCTGCGCTGGGTCTGCCTGGGGCTGCTGCTGCCGCTGGTGTGGGCGCTCTATTGGAGCGATTCGCATGGCGCAGAGATCGCGCTCCTGATGGTGGCTTTCTGCTTCTTTGCCTTCGAGGTGCGCAGCAAGCTGGTGATTCTGGTGACAGGAGGGGCGGGCATCCTGGGGATCGTGCTCTTCTGGCCCCGCATCGTCGCACTCTTGAACAGCGGCGCGCATGGCAAATTCTGGGAGCGGCTCACCATTTGGAAAGCCGCTGTGTTGATGATACGAGATCATATGCTGCTGGGTATCGGTCCTGACAGCTTTAAAACCCTTTATCAGCCATCAGCGCCCAATTCCTATCTCCTCCAGGCGCTCGATGACCAGAGATCCGCTGCCCCGATTGCCACTATATCGCACCCGCACAACTTCATCCTGGACTTCTGGCTGAGCGCCGGGCTGCTGGGGGTGGTCGCCATCTTCTGGCTGCTGGGCGCCTTTGCTGTGGTGGTTGTGCGTACCTATCGTCGCTGTGCCGCGCTGCCGCAGGGGCGGCTACCCCAGTATCTCGTGTTGGGGATCGCTGGATGTATGGCGGCGAGTGTGATACATGGACTGGTTGATAAAATGTATTTTTTGCCTGATCTGGCGTTGAGTTTCTGGTTCTTCCTGGGAGTGCTGCTGGTGCTGCGAACGATAGCCGAGCAGGAGTCTGCTGCCCTGCGCCAGGAGACGAGGAAGCCTGGCGAAGAAGTATCAGTTATGCAGTAATCCTGCGATGCGCAGCGCCGCGTCGCCTTCCCCGAAGGGCTGTCGGTGGAGTGGCTCAGGCTGTGGGCGATTAATGGCCTCGATGATGGCTTCACGATGGCTCCCAACCAGCCGATTCCAACCACCTTCCAGCGTTTCCGGCCATTCTGTTTCGTCGCGCAGAGTTACGCAGGGAGCGCCAAGAAGAAACGCCTCTTTTTGCAGGCCGCCAGAATCAGTAGCCACATGGTAGGCGGCCTGCACCAAGGCGAGCATATCCAGGTGGCCTACCGGCTCGATCAGACGGACCTGGTCGCTCCAGGTCAGATGGTACTCTTTCATAAATCTCCGAGTGCGCGGGTGTACTGGGAAGATAACCGGCCTGCCCAGGCCGCTGATGGCCTGGGCGATTTGCCCTAACCGGGCAGGATCATCGGTGTTTGCCGGGCGATGGATGGTCAACAGCAGATAGCTCTGCGGCTCAATGCCAAGCGCGGAGAGAATCGAGTGAGCGCGCCCGACCAGCTTTGGCTGGACCTGGCGCAGCACATCGTACATCACATCCCCCACCACTGCTACCCCTTCAGCTATGCCCTCATGCAAGAGGTGCTGGCGTGCTGTTTCAGTCGGGCAAAACAGCCAGGTTGAGGCGTGATCCGTCAGGACACGATTGATCTCCTCTGGCATTTCGCGGTTAAAGCTGCGCAGGCCCGCTTCCACATGAGCCACTGGAATATGGAGCTTGGCTGCGGCCAGCGCGCCTGCCAGGGTGGAGTTGGTATCGCCAAAGACGATCACTCCGTCAGGCCGCTCTTTCAGGAGCACTTCCTCAATACCTTCCAGCATGCGCCCGGTCTGCGCGCCGTGAGACGCCGAACCAATGCCCAGGTGGTAATCGGGCGTGGGAATGGTGAGTTCCTCAAAGAACTGGGAGGAAAGGCCCGCGTCGTAGTGCTGGCCGGTGTGAATAATCAGTTCATCGTGTCGGAGTCGCAAAGCGCGGCTCACCGGAGCCAGTTTGATAAATTGGGGTCGTGCTCCAACGATAGAAACAAAGCGCATCCCTATCCCCTATCGTACCGTGATGAGCGGCCTGGCGCCATCTCCGATGGAGAGATAACGCATGCCCGCTGCTGTGATGGCTTCTGGCTTCAATGCCCGCCGCCCATCAAGCACAAGCTGGCAATTGGGAAACTGGCGGAAATCCAGCGAGTGGTAGACCTGATGTTCGGCCTGCACGATGATGGCGTGTATCTCCCCACGCTGCTCTGGCCTGAGCGGCCTGTAGCCCAATGCTTCTAGCTCTTGTTCGCTAAAGAGTGGGTCTTCAACAAGAACCCTGGCATCGTGTTCGACCAGCGCCTGCTGCAACAATTTTGCGCTGGTAAAGGCTACTTCGCGGACGTTGCCACGATAGGCGACCCCCAGGATCAAAACGGTTTGCCCCGCCAGCGAACCAATCTCGGTTTCGATACGTTCGACAGCATAGTCGGCCATCCCGTCATTGATGAGGCGTGCCTGGCGGGGGAGCGCCAGCCCTTCTGTAGCCCCGCTCAGGAGGAAATACGGGTAGACCGGAATGCAATGCCCGCCCACTCCGACGCCTGGGGCATGAATATGGGAGTACGGCTGGGTGTTGGCGGCGCTAATGGCCGCCATAGCATCCAGGCCATGCGCGTCTGCATAGCGGGCGTATTCATTGGCGAGCGCGATGTTCACGTCGCGGTAGGTCGTCTCGATGAGTTTGACGAATTCGGCCTCGTCAGTGCTTGCCATACAGATGACTTCAGCATCAAGCACCGAGCGATAGAAGGCGCTGGCGGCGTCTCTGCTCGCCTCGTTCACGCCTCCAACGACCTTGGGATAGGTAGCGAGATCACGGGAAATGTGGCCGGATGAGACGCGCTCCGGGCTGTAGGCCAGCAGGAAATCGCTGCCAGCTTTCAGCCCTGATTGTTCTTCCAGAATCGTGCGCAGCCTTCCAGCGGTCGTTCCGGTGGGCAGGGTGGTCTCATAGATGACGAGGGTTCCTGATGTCAGCCCTGATCCGACTGCTTGTGTGGCAATGTCAATGCTGCGGAAGTCTACCGCGTGCCCCTGGTTCACGATCACCGGCACAATGATGACGACGACCGCTGCCTGGCGCGCTGCCGAGGCAGTGTCCGTTGTCGCGCTGAGCCGTCCCTGGGCAACGGCGCTGGCAACTGCGTCTTCCAACCCCGGTTCTTCATGGACATGACAGCGCCCCGCATTGATGGCCTCAACGACCTGGGGATTGATGTCGCAGCCAATGACCTGGCGGCCATGCTGGATATATTGGATGGCAAGCGGCAAACCAATCTTGCCAAGGCCAACGACTGCGACTGTTCCGCTCTGCTGAGCGGGCGCGGTCACGAATGGATGGGGGTGCTGCATACGATAACCTCTCTACTTTGTGTCGCCTTGATGAACTGATGGGCCAGATGCAGGACAGCCAGGCCATCCTTGCCGCTCACGGTTGGCTCGGTGTCGTCACGCAATGCTGCGAAGATGTCTTCATACTCCCGGCGCAGTGGTTCTGCCTTCTGGACTTTCAGGCGCGTCATGGTTCCCTCACTCACTCCTGTAATGGAGCGCAGCGCGTCCCAGGTCGTTGTTGTATAGTCGTTCTCATAGAAATAAAGGTCTTGACTCAGATAGTTGACCAGATACATGCCACGTTCGCAGGTGACGCTCAGTTCGCGCACCTTGGTGGGTGTCAGCCAGTTGACATCCAGCACGCCGATGGCGCGATTGCTGAAGCGGATCAGGCCCAGCAGCAGGTCTTCGTGCGTTTGATGCACGCGCTGCTGGGATTCGGCATAGACGTATTCTACTTCGGCATTGGTGAGATAGCGCATCACATCCAGATCGTGCGTTGCCAGATCGAGAATGACGCCCACATCCCGAATACGCGGGGGAAATGGGCCGACGCGGCGCGCGTGCAGCGTGAATATCTGCCCCAGGTTGCCTGCTGCGATGTAGCGTTTCAGTTCCATGACTGCGGGATTGAACCGTTCGACGTGGCCGACGGCGATCTTGCGGTCACGCTCGGCTGCCAGCTTGAGCAGGGCGATAGCCTCCTCACTGGTAGCGGTGATGGGTTTTTCGATGAGGACGTGGCAGCCCGCCTTCAGCACCGCAGCGGCCACCTCAAAATGGGCATTGGTTGGCACGACTACCGAAACCAGATCGGGGCGAACCTGGTTGAGCATCTGATGATAGTCGGTAAAACCGGCAATGTGGAAGCGACTGATGGCCCGCGCCAGAGATGGCTCGTGGGTTTCGGCCACGCCAACCAATTCCACTACGTCTTCGGGAAAATCACGCAGGACGCGCAGATGGTTCAGGCCCATTGACCCTGCGCCGATCACGGCCACCTTCACTGACATAACGGATCACCTCTTGTGCGATAGTCGCCAGATTCTCCTCGCTCACAGCGGGGTGAATTGGCAGAGAGAGTATCTGCTTTGCTGCGGTTTCTGCAATCGGCAGAGAGACGTGGAACCCCTGCTCCTGGTAGAAAGGCTGCTGGTGAATTGGGCAGGGATAATGAACCGCTGTGCCGATGCCGCGCTCGGCCAGCGCCTGTATCCAGGCGTCCCGGTCGCCTTCCACCTGAATGGTGTACTGATGATAGACATGGCGGTAGCCGGGGCGAGTTACTGGCGTCTTGACCCATTCGCGCAATTGCGCTGTCAGCGTGGCGGCGTTGGCAATGCGCTGCTCCGTCCATCGCTCCAATTTCTCCATCTGCGCCAGGCCAATGGCGGCCTGTATATCGGTCATACGCTGGTTATAGCCAATGGCAATGTGGTGATAGCGATGCTGCTGCCCGTGGCTGCGCCAGAGTCGGACTTGCTCGGCAATTTCCGGGTCGTTGGTGGTGATCATGCCGCCTTCCCCGGTGGTGATGTTTTTGGTGGCGTAGAAGGAGAAACAGCCAGTGCCAAAACTACCAACGGGTTTTCCGCGAATCGCTGCCGCGTGCGCCTGGCAGGCGTCCTCAATCAAGATTAGATGATGCCGCGCGGCCAGTTCCCCTAATCGGTCCATATCGCTGGGGTTCCCGTAGAGGTGTACTGGCATGATCGCTTTGGTACGTGGGGTGATGGCTGCTTCGACGAGGGCCGGGTCAATATTATAGGTGTCTGGCTCAATATCGGCAAACACGGGGGTTGCGCCGACGAGCAGAATGGTGTTGGCTGTGGCCGCAAAACTGAAGGGGCTGGTTATTACTTCATCCCCGGGGCCAATGCCATGCGCCAGCAAGGCCAGGTGCAGAGCTGCTGTCCCTGATGAGACGGCAATGGCTTCTTTGACCTGGCAGAGTTCAGCGAAACGCTGCTCGAACTCTGCTACTTGCTGTCCCTGGGCGAGCTGCCCGCTGGTAAAGACCCTGGAGACGGCAGCCAGTTCTTCAGCGCCCAGGAGCGGGCGAGCGATTGGAATCATTTCTTCTCCTATCTAGCGATGTTCTCCTGCTGCCAGCGTGTAGCTGATCTGGCAGGACGGACAGATGCCTGTCAACCCTGAAGGGGTTTGCGTGAGGTTTTCCAGCTTGCGCGCGCAGCGGCAGACATACCCTTGCAGGCGCGCTGGATTGCCAAACATCAGCGCCTGATCGGGTACCGAACGGGTCACGACAGAGCCAGCGCCAATGAGCGCGAAAGAACCGATGGTGACATTGGGTAGGATAATGGAGCCAGCCCCGATAGACGCGCCAGTGCGTACCAGCACTCGCCCCACTTCCCAATCATCCTGGCCCTTCAGCGCGCCTGATGGGGTAATAGCTCGTGGGAGCATATCGTTGCAGAAGCAGACGTGTGGCCCGATAAAAACCCCATCTTCTACCGTCACTCCATGATACACAGAGACGTTGTTCTGAATCTTGACGCGGTTGCCGATCTGAACACCGAAGTCTATATAGGCGTTCTTGCCAATATTACATTCAGCGCCAATCTGCGCGCCCTCTCGGATTTGTGCCTGGTTCCAGATGCGCGTTCCCTCGCCAACGTGCGCATCGGCGGCGACATCGGCGGTTGGATGAATAAAGATCGTGTTCACACTTTCTCCACTGTTGTGAGTAGGCGAAGGGAAAGAATGGGTGAGTGAGTGAAAGCTCACCTATTCCCTGGCACATTGATTCTCGCATCGCTGTCAAGGGAAGGATGGTTGGGGGTGATCGTTCATCTCTGCTGTAGAGGTGAAAGGCGCGCGATGGCCGGTTTTATGCTAGGAAAAATTGGCTAACACTGACTCAGGCGTATTCCTCCAACCCGTTCTTTCGTTATCTAATAAGGGCTGGATGCGGGCGGCACGACCAGAAGCGCCTCTTGTATTGAGATCGGTAAGGGCGTATAGTGCGTGTATTGTTCAGGTGTTGAGTATGCGCCTGATGTTCCTACTTTTGGTGTTCTTATAAAAATACCTTTGATGATCCTAATCTTTGATGATTCTGCCTTCAGCACATTCACCAGGACAGATAACGCCAGATTCTCATCAGGAGCCTCCCTGGAGAGAAGCGAGAAAAGAACGCCCAGGCGCAGATCGAGAAGCAGGTAAGATTACGATGCTACACAGAGGTGTTCCAGTATGAGCGGGCAACCTGAAGGACTCTCACCCTACCCTCTTGACCTCTCGCCTCTGTTGGCGTTGTCGCGTGGGATGTTCAAGGAGCAGGAAACGGCCCCTGATGCGTCAGAGTATCAATTGCCGAATGGTCATCAGCCGACCATCGCTGCCCAGGAGGCGCTTATTTGCTGGAACGACTATCTTGTCACAGGTGAAGAGCAGCATCGGATGGCTTTTCTGGCCCAGGCCGCGTGGTTTCTGGAGCGTGCAACACCTTTTGCCGAGGCTGTGTCTGGCTGGCCTGTTTTGATGCGGTTGTCCACGCTTCCTGAACCTGTGCCACTACTTTCCGCCTCCACACAGGGTCTGGCGCTCTCTGTGCTGGTGCGTGCTTACCGGCTGACGGGTGATGAAGCTTTTTGGCGCGTGGCTCAGCGCGCCGTTCGCGCCTTTGATCTGGATATTTTTGATGGTGGGGTGAGCGCGCCGGTTGGAGGTGAAGGCATCTTTTTTGAGGAGGTAGCCGCTTATCCGGCTGCGCATCATCTCAGTGTGTGCGTGATTGCGCTTCTAGGCTTATATGATTATCTGGCAGTGGCTGATGACACGCGAGTTGCTGAGCTTGTTCATCGCTGTCTTGCTGCGCTTTCCGCCCTGACGCCCGCGTTTGATACTGGCTACTGGTCGCGCGCGGATTTAGCCTCAAGACGGCTGGCTGACCCGGCCACGCACGCGCTGCACATTGCATTACTCAAGGCGCTGGCGCGCGCTTCGGGCGATGATGCCTGGGCAGCGCTGGCGGCGCGCTGGGCAGGATACCAACATGCTCTGCACTCTCGCTTCCACTATTTCTTCGCCCGCAAAGCGAGCCGCGTGCGACAAACATTCTGGTTCTGGCTTCAGCGCCGCTTCTTCCCTGGCGCTGAAGGCGCGGGGCAGCAAAGTACGCGAAAGGTCTGTGTACCCATCACGGCTTTCCCAGTAGCTGGCGGCATGCGCAGTGTCCTGGCCGGGGTGGCGCAGGCGATGGCTGGTGTGTGGGAGATTGAGTACCTGGCCTGGCGTATCGGGCAGGACCACGAAGGCATGACGATCCGCTCGTTTGGCAATGCCTATACCGCCTACTGGCAATTTCCTAACGTCTGGTTCTATGTCTTTGCTGGCTGGCGGCGGCTGCTTTCCTTGCTTCGTCACGGCCAACGCTATCATGTGATTCTGGCCCAAGATGGGGTCTTTACCGGCGCCTATGCGGCTCTGGCCGCCAGGCTGGCGGGCGTGCGAGTCGTGTGCATGGATCATGGCAATATCACCTTGCCCTCTAGCCCCATCTTTCGCGCTGAACGGCTGAAAAGGTCTGAGGCGGCGCCCTGGCGGTCCAGGATGCTTTCGCGTTTGCGGTTTGCCTGCTACTGGCCGTCACTCCGCCTCTTGACTCGTGTCGCCACCAGTGCTACAGATTTCTTTTTACCTGCTGGGGATGCCGTTGAGACAGCTTACCGTCAGGGGTTCGGCGTCTCCGCAGACCGGATCAGCCGCTTTCCTTTTCTGATTGATACGGAGCGTTATGCTCCCTGTGATGGGCTGGAGAGAGCCAGGCGACGGAAGCAGTTGCAGCTTCCTGCTGATGGCATCGTGATCGCTATGGTGAATCGGCTGGCGCCTGAAAAGGGTATTGATGTTGCGTTGCAAGGGATCAGCAGTGCGCTCAGCAGGCTTCCTACCACTCTTGGTTCCAGGGTGCGCGTAGTTATTGCCGGAGATGGACCATTGCGCGCGCGGATTGAGGAGGATATTCGCCGTTATCAACTGGAATCCACGTGCCTGCTGTTGGGCGAGACGACCAGAGATGATGTGGCGCTGCTCTTGAGCATCAGCGATCTTTTCCTTTTTACGGCCATCCGCGACATCAATTCAGTGGCTGTGCTTGAGGCAATGGCTGCGGGGCTGATGGTGATTGCTTCGATGGTTCCCCCTTCCAAGGCGGCGCTCCTTACGGACGGGCGTGGCATGGCGATTCCTGTTGGCGATGCCGAGGCGGTGAGCGCGGCTCTAACAGAAGCTCTGCGTGATCTGCCGACAACGCGGGAGATGGGGGCACGAGCGAGAGCGTATATCGAAGCGCACCATCGCGCTGAGGCACTCAGACGCTGCCTGCTGCGGGCCACTGGATGGCCTTTGGCGGTGAATGATGTCCATTGGAGACAGCGCAAAGATGAACTGATCGTTGAGGAGGTTAGATAAAGCATGAGCAATCCATCCCGGCGCCGCTCGTTGTGGCGCTCACTCCCCCTGATCGCTGACTGGGTGGCATGGCGAAATGAGGTCAACTTGCCTCATTATCGCCTGGCGAAGCCGACACAGCAAGCGGCTGAGCTACCTCTCTATCCGATAGATATGTTTGCTGCGCTGGCGCTGCCGCACGGAACACTCGATGAAAAGGGCGTTCCATATAATGCGCAGAAGGGCGAGCATCCGGCATGCTATCAGCCAACGACCATTGCTCACTATGCCCTGGCGCATTGGAATGCCTATGTAGAGACTGCGGGCGAGCAGCACCGGCAGGCGTTTCTCACCCAGGCAAACTGGCTGGTGGAGCATGCAGTGCAACGGGATAGCGAGGTGAGCGTCTGGCCGATTCCCTTCCCGTCCTCCAGCTATCACGCGCCTGGACCCTGGCTTTCCGCCATGACACAGGGCAATGTCATTTCCGTCCTGGTACGCGCCTACCGGCTCACCGGCAATGAGCAGTTTCTCAGGGTTGCCCAACGTGGTGTGCGCCCCTTTGAGCATGATATTCTCGATGGTGGGGTGAGCGTGTTTCTGGGGGAGGATGGCGTCTTCTTTGAGGAGGTGGCCGTATACCCGGCGGCGCACATTCTCAATGGCTATCTCTACGCGCTCTTTGGCCTGTATGATTATGTGGCGCTCACGAACGATAGCCAGATCAACGAACTGATCCAGCGCAGTCTTGCCACACTCCATAGCTGGATTGATGACTATGATACTGGCTACTGGTCGCGCTATGATCTCTTCAATAAGCATCAGGCCGCCCTCTCCTATCATGCTCTGCATATTCTCCAGCTTCGGGTGCTGGCCCAGCTTTCCGGCTGCGCGCATTGCGCGGCCCTGGCGGCGCGTTGGGAGCAGTATCAGCGGAGTTCCTGGAGCCGTTTCCGTCACTTCGGCGCCAGCCGCCTGTGGCGCTACCGTCGCAGGTTACAGCGAACCTTCCTCAAAGGGTCCGCGCCACAGGTAGCCAGGCCAGCGCCTGTGACAGCAGGTGATAGTCGGTAATATAGCAGGCTGTACAGTTTAAGGTAAGCTTATCATGCCTTTAAGTAAGCTCTATCAGCGTATCGGTCTGATGCGCCAGAATACGAATGAGGTTGTCCAGGGAGAAGCCCAGCGCCCGCTCTTGCCTGAGGAGCAGGAGAAGGCAAATCCCCAATCCTCGCCTGAGGAGGAGGAAGCATTTGCCCAGTATCTTTCGAGTTCCCTTCCTGACCTCAATATTGATAAATTTCCAACTGCCCCAATGCCACTCTACACGCTAAATAACTGGCCGACTCAACCCCTCCCCCGGATGCCGACGCAAAAGTCGCTGCTCCCTGAGCCTGTGGAGGCTGATTATTCATCCGATGGTAGGCTGGCGACCCTGGTATCCCCAGAGACTAAATCGTCTAGTATCGAGGCGCTCACTGAACCTAGGGTCAGCAGCGCGCCTGCCGCCAGCTATGTCGAGACAGCGCGCACGATGGTGAAGAGTTCTGGGATTTATGCGCTCGCCTCGTTAGCTTCTCCCCTGGTATCGTTGGTGCTGGCGCCGTTCCTGACACATCGTCTCTCGCAAGATTCTTATGGTATGCTTGCCGTCCTGACGACAGTGCTCAGTTTAACGACAGGCATTACCCAGCTTGGTCTTGGCTCGGCATTCTTTCGCGTGTATAGTTATGAGTACACTGAGCCGCGTGACCGGCGCTCGGTGCTTGCGACGATCATTGTGCTCTTGCCTCTCGTCTCCATACCAGTGGCAATTGTCGCTTCGCTTCTCGCGCCTGCCCTGGCCGGGGTGCTGCTTGATGGCCGCTCGTCGCTCGGCGGCCTCATTACCACAACTGCCTGGATTGTGGTGGTGCAGAATCTCACCGTCCCTGGCTTTGCCTGGCTGCGCGCGGAAAACCGCCCTCTGTTCTATTCCTTGCTCTCGATAAGCAATGTGCTGATCGTGCTGGGCGCTAATCTGCTGCTGGTAGGGCTGCTAGGTTGGGGAGTGGAGGGTTCGCTGCTTGCCACGGGGAGCGGCTATGCCAGTGTGGCGCTTTGTACTGTGCCGGTTATCCTCTGGCGTTCGAGATTGCGTGTGCGCAAAGATATTGCCTGGAGCCTGCTCACATTTGGGACGCCACTGGTTTTTAGTGCTGTCTCTTACTGGGTGCTGCAAGTCTCCGACCGTTATCTGCTGAGCCTGTTCGGTTCGCTGGCGCAAACGGCCAGCTATACGGTCGCCTATAGCCTGGGGTCAGTATTGGCTACGCTGGTCATTGCCCCCTTTTCCCTGGCCTGGCCTGCCACAATGTATGCTGTAGCCAAGCGCAAAGATGCCCCACAGGTCTTTCGGATGATCTTTCGCTGGTTCAGCACGGTGCTGCTGTTTGTAGCTTTTGCCGTCTCAATCGGTGGCACCCTCCTGTTGGACTGGTTGTTTCTGAAAAACTACCACTCGGCGGCGCCCATTATTCCCGTTGTAGCCGAGTCCCTCGTCTTTTATGGGCTGTACAGCGTCTTTATGACCGGAGTCAGTGTCCAGCGCAAAACGTGGATGCACGCCGCCTTCACAGCGGGGGCGGCCTTTGTGAATTTTGCTCTAAATCTGCTACTGATTCCGCGCTATGGCGCGGCGGGCGCGGCAGCCTCCACCTTGATTGCTTATATCGTGCTGGCCCTGGTGGGGTACCTGGCGAATCAACGTATCTATCCTGTTCCGTATGAAATGAAGCGCTTTTTGCTCGCCCTTCTGATGGGCGTCGCGCTCTATATAGGCGCTGACGTGTTTTCGCTGGAATGGGGCGTCTTCTGGCGTTGGCCTCTGACCTTTGTGTGCCTGATTCTCTATGGAGTCTTTCTTCTCTTCCTGGCAGGAGGGATAGGTCTTCTGCGCGCTCATGGCGCTCGTTTGATTACTCGTATTGCTTCGGATTGGAGAGTCTCGTAGCATGGCGCAAACGCTTTCTTCTACTCCTCAATCACCAACAGATCAGGTGCAAAGCGCGGCCCCGGCGCGTGTCTGCATGCACGTTCTGGGGAGAGTGCGTATCGATGCCCGCGTGCTGCGCGAGGCCGATGCTTTGGTGAAAACAGGGATGGCTGTTTCGATTGTAGATGTGGAGGCCCAGCGCACCTACCCTCGTGAAGAAGACTTCCAGGGTATCCGGCTGAAACATGTGAGAATGCCCAGTTGGTTCGTTCCTACCCGCCGCTTCAAGCTCTGGTTTCTCGTCAAGGCATTCCAGCTGTTCTGCCGGGGGACGTTTGCCCTTCTGCGTACCTCTGCCGATGTATATCACGCCCAGGACACGAAGGCGCTCCCCGCCTGCTGTATTGCCGCCTGGCTGCGCCGGAAGCCACTCATCTTTGACGCGCATGAGTTGCCATTAGTGGAACAGGGGGTGACTCGGTGGCGGCGGCTTCATGCCCTGGCAACCCGCGCATTCAGGTGGATGATTCCGCGCTGCATAGCGGTTATTACAGTCTCCCCCCCCATCGCGCAGGAGTTGCAGCGCCGCTATGGTGGACCAACGCCGGTACTGATTCGTAATATGCCAAACTACCAATCTCCTATTTCCAGTGACCGGCTCCGCCGCCAACTGGGCCTCAGCCCTCAAACGCAGATCGCGCTCTATCAGGGCAACCTTCAGCCAAATCGAGGGCTTGATCGACTAGTCTATGCCGCCAAGTTCCTTGACCCTGGCGTTGTGATCGTGATGATGGGACGCAATGTTATGGATATTGATCTTGAGGCGCTGATTGCTCAGGAGGGGGTTGCTGACCGAGTGAAGGTTCTTCCGCCGGTTCCCTATGAGGAACTGCTGGAATGGACGGCCTCAGCCGATATAGGCCTCACCCTGTTTGACCCAGGCTATTCGTTCAGTATTCGAATGTGCCTGCCCAATAAGCTTTTTGAGTATTTGATGGCTGGCCTCCCTGTCCTGGCCTCATCGCTGGATGCCGTCGCCGATGTGCTGAAGACGTATGACGTAGGAGTCGTGGCTCCTTCGCTGGAGCCAGCGGAGATTGGCGAGGCGATCAACAGGCTCTTGGCCGATAGCGCGGCGCTGGCGCGCATGAGGAAGAACGCGCTGGCGGCGGCTCAAAAGGATCTGCGCTGGGACGTTGAAAGCCAGCGCCTGCTGCAACTCTATCAGCAGGTGCTTGGTAGTTTCGATAAGGGCTGATGGGCCAGCCTCTGGGCCTGCGCATGATCAATGTATATCGAATCCTTCCTCATGTCCATACTATGAACTTTCATATAACAAAGAGGATATTGTGATGATTGGGCAACCTGCATCTGTTACTACGCCGACAGCACACACGCAACCTGAAAGTCGGCTTGCTGGTAAGAGGGTCTGTATGCACCTCTTAGGAAAGGGGGATACTGATGTTCGTGTGATGCGCGAGGCTATCTCGCTGGTCGAGGCGGGCCTGGCCGTCACGGTTGTGGATACTGAAAATGACCGCGCGCGGCCACGCGAGGAAACGGCTCAGGGTGTTCGGATAAAACATGCCCGCACGCCTACCTGGCCTCACCTGGGGCCGTTCAAGCTCTGGCTCCTGCCAAAGGCCAGCCAGATGCTGGGGAGTCTATTCACGGTTCTGCGTACACCGGCAGACGTATATCACGCACACGATATTACCGCCTTGCCCGCTTGCTATCTGGCTGCCGTTCTCCGGCGCAAACATCTGGTCTACGATGCCCACGAACTACCAGTGACAGACCCTTCAATTACCAGGCGCCCTGTTCTCCGTTGGCTGACTGCCGCTCTGTTGCGAGGCATGATGCCCCGGTGTGACGGTGTGCTTACCGTCTCACCTCCTATTGTGGCTGAACTACAACGACGTTATGGCGGACCAACCGCTACAGTAGTTCGCAATCTCCCTGTATACCAGCCCCCGGTTACGAGTGATCGGCTGCGTCGCCTGCTCAAGCTGGACGCGGAGAGCCGTATCGCCCTCTATCACGGTGGTCTCCAGAATAATCGCTCGCTTGATAGGCTGATCTATGCAGCGCGTTTCCTGGCTCCCGGCAATGTCATCGTCTTGATGGGCAAGGGGCCGATACAAGCTCAATTAGAAAGATTGATCATTGAAACGGGTGTGGGCGATCAGGTAAAAATCGTACCTGCTGTGCCTTATGAAGAACTGCTGGAGTGGGCCGCCTCGGCTGACATCGGTCTTACCCTTTTTTTACCGAGCTATTCGGTCAGTATTCAATTGTGCCTGCCGAATAAGCTCTTTGAGTATTTGATGGTGGGATTGCCTGTCCTCACGTCGCCGCTGGAAGCCATTGTGGATATTGTTCAACGCTATGAAGTCGGGCGCATGGTGTCCTCGTTGGAACCAGAAGCAATTGGAAAGGCGATCAATGATTTGCTGGCGGATTCTCAAGCTCTGGAGGAGATGCGCACCAATGCGCTGCGGGCGAGTGAAACAGATCTACACTGGGAGGTTGAGAGTGGGCGTCTGATTACGCTGTACCAACACATCGCCAGTTTTCCCAACTACGGTGGCATTGAGTGAATCTGGCGGTAAGCTCATAAAGCGGAGGGGACAAATTGCCATGCCTAGTGAACAATATAGTACTGCTTCTGGCATGCCAACGAATATCTTGCCCGCAGTGAAAGAACGGGAGCAGGTGCTTTCGCTCAGGCAGCGGTTAGTGGGCTGGTTTGTCTCGCCCAATGCCTATCCTTTGAAGCTGTTTGTGGTGAGCCGCGCGTTCTTTATCGCGCTGACGTATGGTGCCCTTGCCTTGCTTTCTCCAGACCATGTTGGGCGAAATTGGGCTGGAATCCGTGTGGCCTCTTTGGTCCTGGCGTGGGATCAGCGGGATGTCAAGTTTTATCTTGGCCTTGCCAGCGAGGGCTACGCAACCTATAGGCCCGGCATCAGCAGCGCCTTTTTTCCACTTATGCCCCTTGCCACCAGGATCGTCGCGGAGCCGCTCAGCCTCATTAATGGGAAATATGCTTATCTGCTGGCTGGTATGCTGGTGTCCAATGCCGCGTTTTTCGGTGCAGCCTGGTTTTTTTACGCGCTGCTGCGCCGGGAATTCGGTACTGCGACGGCGCAGCGTTCCCTGCTTTATTTGATGGTCTTTCCCAAGGCGCTCTTCACGTTCGCTGCGTATTCCGAAAGCCTGTTTTTGCTCGTCTTCATTGCCAGCTATTATTTCCTGCGCCGCAAGCAATTCGCGCTGGCGGGCCTCTTTGCCGGACTTGCCATGCTGGGGCGATTCTTTGGCATCATCCTGGCGCTGCCCTTCATAGTCGAGCTGGCCTGGTATTGTCGCAAGGATTTGCGCAAGTGGCTCCGTCATGGCTGGTCACTGCTGGCTATTCCAGCGGCGCTGGCAATGTACATGGCCTACCTCTACTTCGCCCTGGGCAACGCGCTGGCGTTTTCCCAAGCGGAAGATAGCTTTGGGCGTCATTTTGTCGTGCCGGTCCAGACGTTGTTGACGGCCTTGTGGACGATGCGCGATTTAGCCTTTGGCTCCATGTATCAGTTCGACCGGGCATTCGACCTCACTATCGTGATCGTGGAATTAGCTCTCTTGCTTGCAGCGCTAACACCGTGGGGCTTGCGGCGCTTCCGCGTGCCGATCAGCCTGACGCTGTTAAGTCTGGGCGTGTTGCTGATCCCGCTCAGTGATCCTTTGACGACCTACCTACCAGCTTACACCTATTCGACATCACGGTACCTTCTGCCCGCCATTGGGTTTTATGTGGCGCTGGCCCGCTTGACAGAACGTAGGCCACGCTGGCACGAAGCCATTTTGGTCTTCTTTATTGGTTTCCTGGCGCTGTTCACCGTGGGCTTTGTCATAGGAGCCTCTGTCGTTTAACGCCAGCGAAGTTGCTGCGCAGATCTGCCTCCCGTGCGCCATGAGGAGAAATGAGTGAACGCAGTTACGGGTGGCTAGTACAGTACGTCGTAAAAGTTGAGGTTGCGAGAGCCTGAGATACGCAACAGTTCACCATATTAGCAACCTGTGAGGGACTGGGATGCCGCTCCCAAGAGCGATTAGGATAGGTTCACATGGCAAACATCTTGTTTTTTACACCCTACTACCCACCAGAGGTTGGGGCGGCTCAAACGCGGATTAGCGAAACTGCGGTGCGGCTGGTCAAGCGGGGGCATAAAGTGACAGTGCTGACGACGCTGCCAAATTATCCCCTGGGGAAAGTACCCCCTGAATATCGTGGCCGCGCCCGTCGTCGTGAGATACTCGATGGAGTCTCCGTCGTGCGGGTATGGAGTTATATCACTCCTCATAAGGGATTTTTCCACCGCATCCTCTCGCAGCTCTCCTTTGGCTGCCTGGCGCCTTTCCTGGGCGCCAGAGCGGTTGGGCAACCTGATGTGATTGTGGTGGGATCTCCACCGCTCTTTGATGCCATTGGTGGGCGTCTCCTGGCGCGCTTCAAACGGCGTCCCTATGTGTTGAATGTCGCGGACATCTGGCCGGAGGCAGCAGTTCAGTTGGGCGTGTTGCGGAATCGTTTCCTGATTCGGCTGGCAGAGTGGCTTGAACTCTCCAGCTATCGCCGGGCTGCCGCCATCTGGTCGGTGACACAAGGGACACACCAACTGCTGCTCAAGCGTGTCCAGCCTCCTGAGAAAGTATTTTTGGTACCCAATGGCGTGGATACCGAAAAATTTCGCCCGCTTCCCCAGGCTCAGGCGCGCGCTGAGGTAGGCTGGGATGCCAACAGTTTTATTCTGCTGCATGCGGGAGCCGTTGCCCTGGCGCATGGTCTGATGGTACTCCTTGAGGCCGCTGAACACTTGCGTTCTTATCCAGATATTCGGCTGATCATTCTTGGGGAAGGCACTGCCAAGGCAGCCCTGGTGGCCGAGGCAGAGAGGCGACACCTAACAAATGTGGTCTTTTGGGGCGCGCAACCTCATGACCGATTGCCTGTGTTTATTGCCGCAGCGGATGCCTGCCTGGCATCCGTACTCAAGGCGCCTCTGTTCGAGGGAACTGTGCCTGTCAAGGCATACGAAGCTATGGCTTGCGCGCGCCCGCTCGCCCTGGCTGTGGATGGTGAGGCGCGGCAGCTTATTGCTGAGCAAGCTGGGGCGGCGCTCTATGTGGAACCGGGGAGCGCCAGCGCGCTGGCGCACACCATTCTTCAACTGCGCGATCAGCCAGAGCTGGCCCGGAGCCTGGGCCAGCGGGGACGCGAGTTTGTCAAAGCACACTTTGATCGGGATCAATTGGTCGTGACATTAGAGGAGCGCCTTCTGGCTTTACTGGAGAGGCGGCAGGAAGAGGCTCAGGCTCATCTTCCCGTGTTTGGAGGATCCTCAGATGCCCAGTGAGGACGGGCGCCTTATCAGAGGATGCTTAAGGAGCGGTATGGATGTTACCTAAGCATGACGATCTCCCCCTGGAAACCGGCGCGCAAGAACACAGCGGGAGACCAACAATACCTGCCAGGGGAATCCAGTTTTCGATAGCGAAACGCCGTATCCTGCTCATACAGGGCGATATGGCCGTGACACTGCTCTCGGTACTGTGTGCGCTGTGGCTGTGGGCGCTCACAGCCCAGGAACCCTTCACTCTGGCGTTTATCTGGGAGCGCGTCGTCTGGTTTTTTGTCCTGCCCCTCCTCTGGCTCACCCTCGCCCACGCCAACGATTACTATAACCTGCGCGTCACTTCGCGTTTCTCCAGCAGTGTGACACGGCTGGCCTGGATCTCGTTGCAACTGGTGCTGGCCTACGGCATTATCTTTCTCCTGGCCCCACGCAACCTGTTACCCCGCGCCTTTATTCTCTATTATGCGATCCTCTCTCTGACCATGATTGCGTTGTGGCGCGCCGGGCGGTTGTTTCTGACCAGCCGGTCCAGCTTTCGCCGACGGGTGTTGATTGTGGGTACCGGCAGCGCCTCCCAGGCCATTTGGGAGGCTATTAAGCAGGAAGTACAACACGATTACGAGATCGTCGGCTGTGTGACCAGTGCGCATGACCGCACCCCTGCTGTGGAAGGGGCCGCGCTCTTAGGTACGGGAAAAGAACTCGTAAAGCTCGTGCAGCAGTATGGCGTCTCTGAGCTAATCGTGTCCTATGTCAACGACGTACCTAATGACATCTTCCAGGGCTTGATGGCTTGCTATAGACAGGGCATTGCGATTGTACCCATGCCTATGCTCTATGAGCAGATCACCGGGCGTATCCCTATCGAACTGGTCGATCAGCACCTCTGGGCGCTGGTGCTGCCACATGAAGAACGCTCGCTGGTGTTCAATCTCTCTCAGGCGCTCAAACGAGGCATTGATCTCCTGTTGGCGCTGGTCGGCCTGGCGCTCTTCGCCCTCTGCTTTCCGCTGCTCGCGCTGGCGATCAAACTGGATTCGCCTGGCCCGATCTTCTATCTTCAGGAACGGGTAGGCCGAGGTGACAAAGTCTTCAAGATCGTGAAGCTGCGCTCGATGATTGATGGCGCCGAAAACCTGACCGGCGTTCGCTGGGCAACCGACCACGATACACGGGTGACGCGCCTGGGCCGGCTGATGCGCAAGGTCCGGCTAGACGAAGTCCCGCAGCTCATCAATGTGTTGGCAGGGGAGATGAGCCTGGTCGGCCCTCGCCCGGAGCGCCCGGAGTTTGTGCAGCTCTTGGGAAGCGAGATCCCCTTTTATCAAACCCGGCATGTGGTCAAACCTGGCCTGACGGGGTGGGCGCAGATTCGCTATCGCTACGGGAACAGCACCGAGGATGCGCTGCGCAAGCTGCAATATGACCTCTACTACATTCGGCACCAATCGCTCATCTTCGACCTGACTATCCTGGCGCGTACCATCATTACCATCATCAAGTTCCAGGGAACCTGATCGGCCCGGCTGACTCTTCGCCGCTTGATGCAGCGTGCTCCTCTTGCGATTCGGCTTTCTTCAGGTCAGGGGATGATGGATTGAAGTGGAATAATCACGGCGATGGCGTACAAGGCTACCCCTAAGGTCCAGGGAGTGGCGAGCCATAAGAGCGCCCGCGAGCGTCGCAGTGCTGCATAGAGCAACCAGCCCAGCGGTAAACCGATGACGATGCGGGTGCTGGAGGTCAGGTCTCCATAGATGGCGGCACTCAAAAAGATGACCAGCCAGACGACAGTGATGCCCACAGCACAGAGCAATCCAGGCGAAGTGCGCCACTGTTTGGTGATGATTTCGCGTGCCACCCAGCCCAATGCGAGCGCCGCTGGAAGGGCGATCACCACTACGGTTATCAAGAAACGCGGCGACGTGCTGGCGATGCTCAACAGGCCCGTCAGCGGAGGCTTGAACACGTACCTGACGGCTGTGGAGGCGAACAGGCCAGTCTTCCCCAGCGCCAGCCGCAGGATGATGAGCCAGATAATGAGTGGGACGGCGGAGGAGAGGAGCAGCGCTGCCCGGCCCCAGCGCCGCTGGAAGAGCGCGTCCAGGGCAAAAGCGCCCGCAAAGATCATAGTGGTGTCGCGTGTCAGCCCGGCGGCTATCAGCCACAACGTCGCTTCTTTCCAGCGTTCACGATCAATGGCGAGCGCCGCAAAGACGATCAAGGCTGCTGCCAGCCCATCGGGGACATCGTGGGTTATAGAGGCAAATTGCCCAAAATAGAGGCCAAAGGCCAGGCTAAACCAGGGTGAAAGTCCCTTGCGTTGCAGCAGGAGCGCCAGAGCCGCCGTTCCGGCCAGAGTGCCCACCATGTTGAGGATGAACAGCCACCAGGCGGCCAGTGTGGCCTGTCCCCCCAGGGAAAGCGCCCAGACAACTATCGAGAAGAGGATGCGCTGATAACGAAAAGGCGCGCTATCCATGTGTGCGCCAGCGTGCAGCGGATCAACAGCCATATAGTAAAAGAACTGCCCATCATACCCGGAACTGGTTTTATCACCGCCGCAGCAGTAGAACTGTCCAATATGGGCAAAATCCAGTGGGCTGGTATAGCCGCGCAGTATCGGATAGAGGGCGAGGATAAACAGGTAGGCCAGGCCAACAATAAGGGTTGGTGCAAGAATCGTCCTGATCCAGGTCGCTTGCCGGGGTTCTTCCAACCGACCTGGCGATGGAGCAAGACGGGTTGATTTTTGCATGGAAAAAAGCTCCTTTGAAGAGAAGAGTGCCTGGTTCCAGGTTCCACTACGGTAGACAACGCGACCCGCTTCGGGTTGTAACATGCTCGGCATGAAGGTACCAGTTGGCTTCACCGGGCAACCACTGTCTCTTCGCGTTGTTGTTTCGCGTCGTCAGGAAGGGCGGCATATTCCTGTCGGGCAAGCGTGCGCAGCACCAGCAAGATGCCCATGAAGAACCAGAAGGTCAGGGCGAGATCGGGCAAAAAGTAAAAGTTATCCACCAGCCCATGAATGACGCTCGCCAGCATCGCTCCAGCGATCCCAAGCAGCAAGCGCTGGAGGAGCCTGGCTTGTGAGAGCCTGGCGCAGAGGCGATAGGTGCGCACAAAAACGGTGGCAAAAGCTCCCAGCACCCAGAGCACGCCTATCTCTCCCAGCAACCCGGTACTGACCCAGAAGTCGAGAAGGAAGTCGTGGGGGTGGGGTGTTGAGGCTTGGGGAGCGCCGGAAGTTTGCCCATCGAGCGCCTGGAGCATATACGAATTGGGCGCGGTAGGCCGGAAGAGGGTACTAAAGCTGTGAAGCCCGGTGCCCAGCAGGAAATGGTCCCGAATCATCAGCAAGCCCGCTTTCCAGATGTAGAGCCGCTCAGCAAATGTCCCGTGCGTCTTGCTGTTTAAAAGCCCGGCGAGCCGGGACCAAAAAAGCACTCCACCCAGGATGCCGACGGCTCCTATCCCCAGCACCACCACCCAGCGACGGACCTCGAAGGCAAAGAAGCCGAACGCCACCAGCAGGAGGGCGAGTTCAGCGCCATGCGAGTCGGTCCAGTAGAGCGCCAACAGCAGCGGGAGCAGCAGCGCCAGACAGATCCAGCGCAGCGGATCGCGCCAGATGGACGGCTGGACGGCTGCACCAGCCGTCCGAGGGCGGCGCATCCCTGAGAGCGCCATCGCCAGTAGAATGGGGATCGCATAGTCCAGAAGAGACGCCAGATTATTGGGGCTATAGGTGAAGGCAATAACCCGAAGCGTGGCGGGATTCAGCACGTCGCGGAAGCTGGTCAATTGAGTTATGCCCTGGCCGATGCCAATGCAGGCAAGTACCAGCGACGAGAGGATGAGCGCCCCGATAGCCCGCGCCAGGTCGGTGGGCGTTCGCAGATAGCGCAGCATCAGCAAGAAATACAGCAGCGGCTCGATGATTTCCTGGCGATAAGCGCGCAAGCTATCGTGCTGGACCGGAGAGACCAGCAGGCCCAGCGCAGCCCCAACCAGGATGAGCAGCGCGGGAGGGATAAACGCGCCCGCTTGCCGCCACAGCCCCCGCAGCCATGTGCCCGTCGCACGTCGCTCTTCCGCCATGAAGACATGGCGCAGCGCCATCACCCCCAGGCAGATGAACATTCCCAGTTCTGCAATGTAGAAGGAAGGGAAGCCACTGGGGCTGAGGGGCTTGAGAAAGAGAAAGTAGGGGAAGGTCAACGGCAGCAGCGCAACGGCAATCTCCAGGCGCAGATAGGCCAGCGCGGCTGCCACCACCAGCAAGAGCAAGGAGGCGGGCGGATGCGGCCAGAAAAAGAACAGGGTAAACACCAGGCACAGCCCCAGGCCAACGAAACGAACCGAGGCGCTGGAGCGGCGCGCGAGTGGGGGGACTTGCAGGGCCATGAGTATCTCTCCTAGCAATCCTTACTTCAACCGAGGCAGTGGGAAGGCTGGGGAAGCGACACCCAGCCCTCCGCTTCTGTCTGAAAGGCAGAGCCATTATATCAAAGTCCCGCCCCGGAGACCAAAAGAATAGGATAGCTGGGTTCGCGGCAGGTCTGGCGTGGTTCACTGAGCGGATGAACGTTTGCGCCTGAAGCTGAAGCGGCGCGTGATGCGGCTCAGCATCGGCACTGCATCATCGATCTCCAGAAAGCGCGCGAAGAAGATATACACGATACACGCCGCGAGGATGCCAGCGCCAATGCGCAGCGCCAGCAGGGCGTTTACCTCCAGCGAGCCGCGACCATCAATGCCGGTATAGGAGATCAGCCGGTCTACGGCGGCGTAGCTCACCAGGGCAGCCAGGGTTGATACCAGGCTGGCGGCCAGGACACTCACCGTAAAGATGAAGAGCGCGCGCACATCAAAGCCTTTCAATCGCTGGCGCAGCAGGAGCAAAAGCGCAGTTGCCTCGCCCAACACCCCAATGGACATCGCCAGCCCCAATCCGCGCAGCCCTAATGGGAAGAGCAGGATGCTCAGGCCAATCATAAAGGCAAATTGACAGAGGCTGACATAGACGGGCGTGCGGCTGTCGCGCAGCGCGTAGAACGAGCGCGTGAGAATCTCAACGGAGGCGTGGCCCGCGATGCCAATGCTCAGGAAGATGAGCGGATCGTAGACCAGGCTGGTTGCCTGCGCGTTAAAGTTGCCGTGCTGAAGGAGCAGGCGGATAATTGGCCGCGCCAGGCCAATAAGACCGAGGCTGGCCGGAATGGAGAGAAAGAGGATGCCACGCAGCGTCGTCAAGATGACGTGGCGCAGCCGCTCGAACTCATTTGCGGCAAAGAGCGTGGCGAGCGTGGGGAAGGCGGCTGTCGAAACGGCCATCGCAAAAATACTGATGGGCAAGAGCATCAACTGAAAGGCGGTAAAGAAGCCATAGGCGCTGCCCTCGGAAAGCAGCGAGGCCAGGGCGCGATCCACCCCAAAGGCCAGATAGAGCATGCCAGCGTTGACGATGCGCGGAACCATCAGCCGCGTGATGCTGCGCATGCCGGGGTGCAGGAAATTGAGGGTTGGGCGATAGCGCAGCCCGGCGCTGATTGCGCCAGGAAATTGAATCAGGAGTTGCAGCGCAGCGCCCAGCACGACCCCCCAGGTGGCGCCGTAGATACCCAGGTTGCCGCCAAACAGGTGAGTCCGATTGTCTAGCAGGGTCGCGCACAGCCCCAGAATCAGGCCAACGTTATAGAGAACAGTCGCAATCGCGGGAAGCAAAAAACGCTGGCGGGTCTGCAAAATGGCGCTGAGAACGGTGGACGCGCCCAGGAAGATTGGCTGCAAGAGCATGATACGCACCAGCGAGACGATCTCGTTGAGTTCACCCGGAGCCGCGTTGAGGACGTACAGCGGGACGAGAACCGGCGCGAGAAACATCCCCAGAATGGCAAAGATGGTAAGTCCGGCTACCGCCGTGTTGAGGGCGACGTTTGCCACATGGTATGCTGTTTTTTTATCGCGCTTTTCCACCATATACTGGGTGAAAATAGGAATGAATGCTGAGAGCAGTGCGCCGCCCGATACCAGATTAAAAATGGTATCGGGGATATAGAACGCCTGGGTGTAAGCGTCGGCATCCACGCTTGCCCCAAAGAGTCCGGCGAAGAGCGAATTACGGAAGAGTCCCAGCACGCGCCCGGCAATGAACGAAGCGGTAAGTATCATGGTTGCTGCGGCTATGGCGTTGCCCTTGAGGGCGCGCATCTGCATAGAGGGCTGCTCGTCCTCAGCAACAGCCTCCTGCCCCGCTGTGGGCGCTGCCACAATACTGGACAGGCGCATGGAGATCGAGGGCTGGTCGTCGAAATAGGCGCTTTCGTGGCGCGCGGGGGAGAAGGTTGCCAGGCTCGACTCGAAGGAGATCGCTTCCATCTGATCCTGATCGACATAGGGGTCGTCCACCCCACGCGCCAGGAGATGGCGACGATAGCGGGTATCAACCATCGTGGGGGCGTCATCAGGATCAATGGGCTGCGTGCCAGGTTGAGCAGAAGCAGGAACAGGGCTGATCGGCCTCATGCTCACCTGGGTTCTGGCAGAATCCGGTTCTGGAGAGGGGGTGTTGCGCGCGGCTGAGCGCGGCGGCTCTTCTCGATCATTATCCTCTGGCGGCGCCTTCATTCTTACTCCTTGTTGGCGATCTCGGTTGGCGATCTCTGCCAGTTTTTCTCGCTCAAATGTTGTAAGATGTTCTGTTCATAGAACGAATAGCAACTGGATTCGGGTCTTCATTGACTGTGGGAATAAACCTTTTGTCTCGTCTCGGAGCATAGCATAGCTGAGATAGGAAGACAAGAGAAGCGTTCATTTGCTCATTTGGGGTTCTGCCGTTCAGCCTCCGCTTTCATGAGCGCCAGCAGCGCCAGGGCATAGGCATTGGAGACCGTTGCGGCATCATACCAGCGTTCTCGCAACAACAGCCGGTAGCGCGCTTTCCAGCGTTTGGCGGCGATGTCGTTGAGGCGAATGAGCGTCCAGGTGTCCGCGCATTCCTCCAGCAGACGGCGCAATCCAGCTTCGTCATCAAGCTCCAGGCCATGCGCGCGTAGCTGGGCTGCCAGTTCTGGCGAAAGCTCACTCTGCATATGAGGCTTTGTCCCCAACGTGAGTTTCACAGGCCGCTCGATCCCATACGCCGACCTCCAGCGCGCAGCGAATCTCCTGAATGACCGTTTCATCCTGTTCTGTCGCCAGGGCATGGTCCAGCGCGGCGCGTGCTTCAGGCCCGCTGATGCGCCCCAGCGCCCAGGCGGCATGGCCGCGCACCAGCGGCTCTGGCTCAGTGCGCAGGGTTTCGATCAGCGCCGGAACGGCTGCCGAATCGCCCAGATTGCCCAGCGCGACACAGACGTTGCGCAGCAGCCCCCGGCGTTTGGCGCGCTTGATGGGGCTGTGGCGAAAACGCTCGCGGAACTGTTCTTCGTCCAGTTTCAGCAGCGGGATGAGCGCCGGGCTGGAACCGACCTGCGCGCGCGGCTGGAACGCCAGATTTTGCCTCTCATTGGCAAGTGCTGTGCCGTCTGGGCGCGCGTGTTGCGCTGAGGCTGCGCCAAAGCGCCCGGCGCGCTTGAGCCGCTCTACAGCAATGAGATTGACCGGGCAGACTTCCTGGCAGATGTCGCAGCCAAAGATATGGTTGCCCATCAGCGGGCGCAAATGAAGGGGGATGCTGCCGCGCAGTTCGATGGTCAGGAACGAGATGCAGCGCGTGTTATCCAGGACATAGGGGGAGATAAACGCGCCCGTTGGGCAGGCGTGAAGGCAGCGTTCGCACGTGCCGCAGTTGGATTTGAGCGGCGCGTCTGGCTCTAGCTCAAGGTTGGTGACGATCTCTGCCAGGAAGACCCACGACCCCCAGCCATGCGTCAGAATATTGGTGTTTTTGCCGTACCATCCCAATCCGGCGCGCTCGGCGACGGCGCGATCAACCATACGCCCGGTATCAACGAAGAGGCGCGTTTCGGTTCCTGACCCTGCGTCTTGCGGCGCGGCGCTCAGCGTGCGCAGATAGGCTGCCATCTGCTCCAGCCTGGCTTTGATGACTTCGTGATAGTCGTCGCCCCAGGCGTAGCAGGAGATACGCCCGTGTGGGTCGCCAGGGGTGGTCAGGTCGCGCGGCGTGTCGGTCAGATAGAAGATCGCCAGCGAGATGACAGAGCGCGCATCGGGCAGCAGCGCGCGCGGATTGCTGGAGACCCCCGCGCGCTCGGCGGTGAACCAGGGCAGGCCATCCATCAAGCCCTGCGCGATGCGCTCTTTGATAGCCGCCTCGCGTTCGGGAAATGGCTCTGCGCTGGTGACACGCACCAGATCAAATCCCAGGCGAGCGGCATAGTCTTTTATATCAGTGGTGAGAGACATAGCGGTTTGATGATCATTGAGAGAAACCGAAACAGAGCGCAACAGGAAACTATTCCTATTGAGCGGCTTCCTCTGCAAAGAAACGCTCGACATCTTCGATCTTAGCGGTGCGCCGGGCGGGCGGAAGCGCCGCCACGACGCGGCTGCCGTAATATTTCGTGTACAGGCGCGCGTCCAGAATTGCCATCACGCCCCGGTCCTCTTTGGTGCGAATCAGCCGCCCCAGCCCTTGCTTCAGCCGGAGCGTGGCCTGTGGCAGAACATAGCCGTTGAACCAATCTTCGTTAGCTTCCTTCATCAATTTGACCCGCGCCTCATGCACCGGGTCGTCGGGCGGGTCAAAAGGCAGCTTATCAATGACGACCAGCGAGAGCGCCTCTCCGGCGATGTCTACGCCCTCCCAGAAGCTTTTCAATCCTAACAGCACAGCGTTGGGCGTGCTGCGGAAGCGCCTGATAAGCTCTATCCGCGAGAAATCGCCTTGAAGCAAGAGCGTGAAATCCACCGCGTCGCGGATTTGCTCGTAGACTTCCATCATGGCCTTGTGGCTGGAGAAAAGCAGAAACGCCCGCCCACGAGAGGCTTGCACTAATCGGGCCATCTCGCCTGCCAGCGCGTCAATATAGGGTCGGTTATCAGTGCCAAACTTTGGCTCTGGCAGCCCACGCGGCAGATAGAGCAGGGCGTGGTTGGGATAATCGAACGTGGGCGGCAGAACACGCTCGACGACCTTATTCAACGCGCCCACTCGGCGGCGGTAGAAGCTGAAGTCGCCGCCAACGGCCAGCGTCGCCGATGTGGCGATAGTGTTGATCTTCTCGAAAAGCTGCGTTTGCAGCAGTTCGGTGATGGAAAGCGGCGCTGCGGAGACGCTCAACTGGCGCAAGCCCTTATCCTGGCCGCGCGGGCCGTTTTCGCGCTCCACGTAATAGACGCGGCTCTTGAGGTCTTGGACCGCGAAGGCCACGCGCAGATCGCTCGCCAGATTGCGGGCGCGCTTCACCAGCTTGTCGTAAAGCTGCTCTTCTTTCTCGTCCAGAGTATCGGGGCGGCGGTACTTCATGTCTTCGGCCAGCGAATTGATGGCCTCGGCCAGATGCAAGCCTTCCTGAAAAGGTTGGGTGAGCAGGGCGCGATTCTTATAGCCAGGATCGGCGATGCTCGCCAGGCGATCCCAGGCGACGACGTTGCGCTGGCCGGCCTCTTGAAAGAGCATCGCGTCCACATGCTCTCTCAGACGGCGCTGCTGAAAGAGGCTCTGTACGCGGCCCGGCGAGACGGTGACGGTGAAGGCGCGCGTGGCTTCTTCTTCGAGGTGATGTGCCTCGTCAATGACCACGACATCGCGCTCCGGCAAGAGCCAGCCGTCCATCGCGGCGTCCAGCAGCAGCAGGGTGTGATTGACGACGATAATCTGCGCTTCGCGGGCGCGCTGGCGCATCTCGCGCACGTAGCAATCGCTAAACCAGTTGCACTTGCTCCAGGCGCACTGATCGCTGTCTGCCGCGATGCGGGCGCGTATGTCACCGGGGAGGGCGAAAGGCGTCGTATCGAGATCGCCGTCAAAAGCTTCGCCTTCAGATGCGCCGGTAACAGTATCCTGCAAGAATCTGAGCAATTGCTCGAAGGCTGATGATCGCTGGAAGGGCAATAGTTCGCTGTTTTCTTTATCAAAGCGGTCCAGGCAGAGATAGTTGCCCATGCCCTTGATGAGCGCGGCGCGGAAGTCCTGAATGTGCTGCTGCACAAAGGGGATGTCTTTGTAAAACAACTGCTCCTGAAGGTTCTTGTTGGCCGTGCTGATGATGGCAACCTTGCCGGAGCGCACGATGGGAAGCAAGTAGGCGATGCTTTTTCCAGTCCCAGTTGAAGCTTCTATGACGGCATGGCTGCTGTTTTCTAGCGACTGGGCCACCAGTTCGGCCATCTCCACCTGCGCCATTCGTTCTTCATAATCGGGCAGACTCTCTGAGAGCGCGCCACCCTGGAGAAGATCCCGCCGGACCTGCTCCGCTAACGATAGACTGATGCTCACCTGGCCTCCCGCAGCGCACTAGACCATACGTTCCTAATAGAACCAGTATATCATATGGATAGATAAACCACTTGCTCCTCTCAGCTTCGGCTGGGTTCAGTCTTCAAGCCATTGTGTGATGAAGCGAGGGCTGTAGTGAATGTCCACCTGCCTTAGCCGCCCCGAACCCGAATTGATGAACTTGTGAGGTACGCCCGCCGGGACAATCGCAATCTGTCCGGCCCTTGCTTCAAGGGTGGTCGAGCCAATCGTATAGGTCGCACAGCCTTCCTGAATGACAAAGACCTCTTCATAGGGATGAACATGCAGCTTTGGGCCTGCTCCTGGAGGTATATCCACCAGGATTAAAGAAATATTGGTGTTTCCATGCAGGTATCCCTCAAACTCATAGGTGTCCCCATCACGAGAGAGTTCATCTCTATTCACCATGATATAGTTCATGTTTGCCTCCTTGATCCTGGGATGTACTGCGGTGAGCCTATCTGAACTTCCTGAAACCATTCTAGCATAGGCGCCCGGCCTGCGAGGCTTGACAGACCCTTTTGGCGCGAACTAGAATGATTAGTGTCTCAAGTACACTTATTGGGCCTCTAGGAGTGAAAGGCGCTAATGATGAGCGCAGATATTTCTCAGGAGCAGAGTGGGAGCGCGCCCGCTCGTTCATCGGCGGCATGGTCGGCTGAGGCAGCCGAACACCACTATGACGCCAGCGTGTGGGAGCGTCCGTCAGTGACGGTGGATGTGGTGATTTTGAGCCTGCAAGAGGGCGACCTTAAAGTGCTGCTTATCAAGCGCCGCAACTGGCCGTATGAGGGCTACTGGGCTATTCCTGGCGGCTTTATCGAGATGCGCGAGTCGCTGGAGGAATCGGCGCGGCGCGAATTGGAAGAAGAAACCGGGCTGCGCGATATTTATATGGAGCAGCTCTATACCTTTGGCGACCCTGGGCGCGATCCGCGCACTCGTGTGATTACGGTTGCCTATCTGGCGCTGGTGGATTATCGCCAGCTTCACCCGCAGGCCGCCGATGACGCTGGGAGCGTCGGCTGGTTCTCGATGTATGATCTGCCATCGCTTGGCTTTGACCACGCGCAGATTCTGGATTACACGTTGAAGCGCCTGCGGGGCAAGTTGGAATATACGACGATTGGCTTTCAGTTCTTACCTCCCACGTTCACCCTCAGCGAGCTTCAGCAGGTCTATCAAGTGATTCTGGGCCAGGAGCGCAAGCTGGATAAGCGCAACTTTCGCAAGAAGATCGTTTCTACCGGCATTCTGGAGAGTACCGGGGAAATGAAGATGGAAGGCACGCATCGTCCCGCCCGCCTCTATCGCTTTAACCCGAAAGCCGAGGCGTGAAGCGGGGCCAGGCTTCTTTATCAGAGGACCGGAGGTGAACAGATGGAAATGCCGCAGTCCACGACCATCGCTGGCGCTTTGATCGAGCAAAGCCGCCTGTTTCTTGAGTGGTTGGTTGAGTGGGAGCGCAGTTTGCCAGTTCTGCGCTGGGCTGATCTGACGCGAGAGACACCGCCGGAGCGGATCGGTATCTTCTGCATTGATATGACTAACGGCTTCTGCCACGAGGGCAATCTTGCCAGCCCACGCATCCATGCCTTGATTCCGGCGGTGCGCCGCCTGTTTGAAGACGCGCATCACGGGGGCGTGCGTCAGTTTGTGCTGCCGCAGGATACGCACCGCCAGGACGCGCTGGAATTTCACGACTTCCCGCTGCACTGCGTAGCAGGCACCATCGAAGCGGAGACTGTTGCCGAACTCCAGGAACTGCCTTTTGCCGATCTTTTCCGTGTCTTCCCCAAAAACTCCATCAGCACCTCGCAGGACACGGGTTTGGATGGCTGGTTGGATGCCCATGCTGATCTGGGCGCGGCGCTGATCTGTGGCGATTGTACAGACCTCTGTGTCCATCAACTGACGATGCACCTGAAGCTGCGCGCCAATGCTCGTGATCAGTCCCTGCGGGTGATCGTGCCTGCCAACTGTGTCCAGACCTATGATCTGCCGGTAGCAGCAGCGCAGCAGCTTGGTGCGCTGCCACACGATGGCGATCTGCTGCATCTCATCTTTCTCTATCATCTGCGGCTGAACGGCGCTGAGGTGGTGCGAGAGATTGTCTGAAGCGCCAATGGATAGCATCTCTTGGGCATCGCGGGGGAGAACGAGAGGCTATGAGCATCTTCGATAGCAAGCGCCTGCCCACATCCATTTTTAAGCTGGATGTGGAGCGGATGCGCGCTGGCTGGTATTCCGACAAATATTTTTATAATATCGTCGCCCTGCTGGCTGATCTGGCGCGCCAGGGCTATCGCTTCGGGGGTATATCACCCGATCTCAGCGATCTGAAGCTCGATCTGGCCCAGGTGGATGTCGGCAATATCGAAGTTGAGATGCAGTGGTTCACGCGCCGCCAGCCCTTCAGCATTGTGGTGGGTGTGGATAAAGCCATCGCTATGCTGCGCGAATGCACCGGCTATTTCGATGAACAGGGGTGTTTTGTCAATACCTTCGAGCAGCTTGAGGTCGAAGCGGCGCAGGATGGCGCCCTGGTTCGTTACGAAGGCGACCCCTTTCAGGTTGAGCCGGTGCTGAAGGTGCGGGGGCGCTACCGTGATTTTGCCATGCTGGAGACGCCCACGCTGGGCGCGCTGACGCGCGGCAGCCGCATTGCCACGAATGTTTATAACGTGCTGGTGGCGGCGCGCGGCAAGCCGGTTCTCTTTTTCCCGGCGCGCTTTGATGCCCATGAGGTGCAGGCCGCCGATGGCTACGCGTACCAGATTGCCGTTCAGCTTTTCAACCGCACCTATGCCCATAAACTCGATTCGTTTATCTCCACCGATGCGCAGGGCGACTGGTGGGGCGGCGCGGGTGGCGGGACGGTGGCCCACGCGGCCATCGCTGCATTTCTAGGCGATACCACCGAAACGATGATGGCCTTCGCGGCCTTGCGCCCGGTGAACATTCCGCGCATTGCCCTGGTGGATTTCACCAACGATTGCGTGGGCACCACGCTGGAAGTTATGCGGGTGATGTTCAGGCGCTTTCTGGAACTGACCGATGCGGGCGATCTTGAGGAGGCGGAGAAGTATCGCCTCTTTGGGGTGCGCCCCGATACCAGCGGAAATATGCGCGATGTCTCGCTGGAGCCGCTGGGCGATCCGGGGCTGGATAATGGGGTGAACCCGCGCCTGGTCTTCAGGATGCGCCAGGCGATGGATCACGCCTGGCAGAATTGGAACCTGCCGGAAGTATGGTTGGAGCGCGCCCGCGCCTGGTGCCAGGCAGTCAAGATCGTTGTCAGCGGCGGCTTTACCCCCCAAAAGATTCGCCTCTTTGAGCAAATTGGCGCGCCAGCGGATGTATACGCCGTTGGGTCGTACTTGTTTTCCAATGCAGATGAGGCGGGTACTGTCAATGACTATACCGCCGATGTGGTGCGGGTAAAGGCGCTGGGCGAATGGTATGATCTGGCAAAAGTTGGACGGCGCGCCTGCGCTAATCCCGCGTTGGAAGCCGTACAGTAGCGCAGCATCTGGTTAGAGTTCTTCGTGCTTGATGCGATGATGCAGCTTGAGCAGTTCGCGGAAGGCGCGCAGAATGACCCGCAGATTGGCGCCCGTCGCTTTGCCTCCCTGGCGGGGATAATGCTGGATCGGCACTTCGACCCAGCGATAGCCCAGCCGATGCAGCTTGACCAGCATCTCGGTGTTGACCATTGCCCCCTGCGCCTGCACATTGGCCCGCCGCACCAGCTCGGTGGGGTAGAGCTTAAAGGCGCAGTCCACGTCGCGCACTTTTAGCCCAAAGAGCAGGCGCATCAGCATTTTCCAGCCCCAGGCGTTGACAATACGCAGCAGCGGGTCTTGACGCTGCTCCCGATAGCCCAGCACCGCGTCAGCCTCCTCCAGATGCGCCAGCAGTTTGGTGATGTCGCCAATGTCGAACTGTCCATCGGCGTCCATGAAGAAGGTCAGGTCTTTGCTGACGGCATTGAAGCCCGCGATGAGGGCGCCGCCATAGCCCCGGTTGGGCCGGTTATGGATGACGCGAATGCGCGGATTCTTGGCGGCGAGCGCGTCGGCAATCGCGCCCGTCTGGTCGGTGCTGCCGTCATCCACGAGGAGGACTTCATAGTCGGGGGCGACCTGGCTCAGGGTCTGGACCACCGCCTGCACGGTCTGAGCGATCACCGCTTCCTCATTCCAGGCGGGCAAGACGACGGAGAGGCCGCGCGTCGTCATGGGTTGGCCGTCGGCGCGTGTTGTGTGGGAGATATGGAGCGAGCCGCGCTGCTCAGACTCATCTGCTGGTTGTTCTTCAAGCTGTGTTCGCATATTTCCTCTCGACGCTGCTGGCCGCCTCAAAGTTCCCTCTTTGCGATAAGGCAGAAAAAGCTGCTACAATAGAACCGCACCTGCTAACCCTCTCGATGAGAGGGAAGCATCACGATCAACAATCAAAACGCTCCTGAATGATAGAAACAGCCGTATTATGCACCAGGAACTCTCCTCATCTCAACAACCCACAGACGATCTTTCTCAACCTGATGATACCGCGCCCGCAAGGGCTATGCCCGTTCCAGAGCTACATGCCGGGTATCCTGGCGCACACGCGCCGCATCCTCCATTCGTTACCAGGGAGTTTGCCAGCCCTGGTCTGACACCTGGCAGACGCTATGGTACGGCCATCATGCTTTTCGTGCTGGGTCTGTTCGTGGTGGGCGTGGTCTTTTACGAAGGCGGCTCGCTTATTGTCAGTGCTGTGCTGGGGTTTCTCCTGATCGCTGGCTTTATCTGGTACTTGCGCCTGATCGCGCCCGCGCCCTTTATCCTGCGCCTGACAGCAGACGGTCTGACGCGCCAGGAAAAAGCGAGCGAACCACTGGTGATTCCCTGGGATAAGATCGTGCGCGTCAAAGAGGAGCAGTTTGCCAACGGCAAAATCATTGGCGTGATGGTCTACGCGCGCAGTAAGCACAGCGTCTATCGCGCGCTGGTCCTCTACCGCGATGATCTGCCCCAGTTTGATGAGTTTCGCAAGGCGCTCAAAGCGTCCACCCTGCCGGAGACGCCCTGGCGGCTGGAAACGGTTCACGAATAGTGGCGCGGGGGCCGCCAGGGACGGCGGCGGTACACGCAGGCGCCGCCAGGGACGGCAGCGGTACAAGCGGTTGGCGCATCCTATTCAGAGGTTTCCGATGTGGCGAAGGGGCGCAGCCAATCCTCCATGTATGCGCCAAATTGGTTCAGCCCTGCGGCGTCAAATGGCCTGTCCTCTCCGCCTCGGTACACTTCCAGCGCCTGTACGATAGGATTTCTGAAGGCTGTGGGCACTACGTGAAGCCCCCAGACGCCCCCTTCTTCTTTGGAGCAGACGCGCCCTTCAAGGAGATAGGCGGCCACGCGGCAGGCGTTAAGGACAAAATAGGTCGGGTTTTTTGTTAGAGCCTCCCGCGCCCAAAGAAAATCATCCCAGATGGCGGCAAGATAATCCCGCGTAGGGACAGGCGGAAAGGTTTCGCCAATTGACTGGCCCACAAGACAGATGCCGCGCGCTCTGGTGACGGTGATATGCGCCGCCAGATCAAGGTCTGTCTGGCGCTGGTCGTTCCACGCTCGCCAGCCGTCGTTTGCCAACGCTTGCTCACAGCGGCTTCGCCAGCTCTCACTGTAGTGCAGATCAAAGGGCGTGGGGCAGCGCCAGGGCGCGAGGTCTTGCGCGCTCAAGAAGCTGATCTCGATGGGCGTGGGATTGCGCGACAGGCCCAGGAGCGTTTCGGCAAAGGCGCGTTTTGTTTCGACGCTCATGGGCTGTCGCGTGACGACGAGCAGGTCAAGGTCACTGCGCGCCGGATTGAAGCAGCCCAGCGCCAGCGAGCCATGCAGATACACTCCGGTGAGATTTTCTTGCAGGGCATCCCGCGTGATGGCAAGAAACTGCTCTATCTGGCTGCGCGCTGCTGGCGGGCAGGTTGCCCAGCTATACTGTGTCATACCACCGCCTCTTGCGGGCGCGTCAGGAGTTCGCGCGCTGCTGGCAATCGTTCATATATTCACATAACCCCGCAATTCCGCGCTGAAGGTCGGGGAGCGCGCTGGCAAGCGAGACGCGCACATAACCATCAATGGTTTCGCCAAAGGCGCTGCCAGGAGCGACGGAGATGTTGCGCTCTTTCAGCAGGCGCAAGGCAAACTCCAGCGAGGGCAGGCCGGCGGATGAAATATCAATCATCAGGTAGAACGCCCCTTTTGGCGGGCGGGCGCTGATGCCATAAGTGCGCAGCACTTCCAGGGCGGCATCGCGCCGCTGGTGATAGCTGGCGCGCATGTCGGCCACGCAGTCTTGCGGTCCGGCCAGCGCGGCCTCTGCGGCCCACTGGGCGACATGTGAGACGTTAGTGCAGGCCGCGCTCACGGCGACGGTGATGGCCTTGCTGATCTGTGGCCGCGCCACCGCGTAACCGATGCGCCAGCCGGTCATGGCGTAGTTTTTCGAGAAGGTGTAGGCGCTGATGACGCGCCCATCGTCGCAAAGCGCCGCCGGGCTGATATGCTCGCCCTCATAGACCAGTTCGTCATAGGCTTCGTCGCTGATCAGATAGAGATCGTGGCGCTGAGCGAAGGCGATCACCTGCTCCAGCAGGGCGCGCGGGAAGACGGCTCCGGTTGGGTTGGCAGGGCTGTTGATAATCAGCGCCCTGGTGCGCGGCGTGACCAGGCGTTCCAGTTCGTCCAGGTCGGGCAGCCAGCCGGTTTCTGGATGCAGGCGATAATGCGCTGGCCGCGCGCCGACGCAGGCGAGCATGTGCTCATACATCGGCCAGGCCGGATCAGGTGTGAGTGCCTCGTCGCCCGGCCCGCAGATCACCTGAATCGCCGCCATCAGCGCGCCGCTGCCGCCTGGGGCAACGCTGATCTCGTCCGGGCTGATCGTGTAGCCATTGACGCGCTGCACTCTGGCGGCGAGCGCCTGGCGCAGCGAGGGCAGCCCCGGCGGCGGGCCATAGGTGATGCTCCTCTGTTCGATGGCCTCTATCGCGGCCCGGCGAATATGCTCAGGCGTGCGAAAATCCGGCTCGCCAGTCTCCAGACGGATACAGCCGGGCTGCTGGCTGGCGAGCGCGGCAATCTGGAGGATCGGGTTGATATTCAATGCTTGAATCCCAGGCATCAGGCTTTTCATGCGGTTGCCAGCCCTCCATCCAGAAACGCCGCGCCGATGCGTTCAATCAGCCCGGCCAGCAGGACCATGCGCGGCGCAATCGAATCAATGAGGATAAACTCGCCGGGATTGTGCGCCATTCCGCCCGCCAGACCCAGGGCGTCCAGTGTGGGGATCATGGTGGCGGTGGTGTTGCCGTCGGAGCCGCCGCCGGTGAAGATGCCGCGCAAAGCGATGTTCTGGCGCGCGGCTTCGGCCTTTGCCAGATGGAAGAGCGCCATATTCCCTGGCGTGGCCTCAAAGGGGAGATGGGCGAGTTTGCCGGTGATCGCGCTTTCGGTATCAGGTATCGTGACCTGGCGGGCGATACGCTGGAAGGCTTCTTCAACTGCTGCGATGCCTGGCTTGTCGGCGGCGCGCACGTCAATCAAGGCGTGGGCGTGGTCGGGTACGATGTTGGGCCGCGCGCCGCCGCCAACGACGCCAACGTTGACGGTGACGCCGGGGATGGTTCCATTGAGCGCCTGCAAGGCAACGATCTTATGCGCCAGTTCCAGAATGGCGCTGCGCCCTTTCTGGGGTTCGACTCCGGCGTGGGCCGCGACGCCGCGCACCTCCAGCCGATAGTTTCCGACGCCCTTGCGCGCGATGACAACCTCATCTAGCTCGCGCCCCGGCTCCAGGACCAGCGCGACATCGGCCTGAGCCGCCAGTTCGCGTACCAATGAACGGCTGGATGGGGAGCCAATCTCTTCATCGCTGTTGCAGAGGAAGGTAATCGAAGCGTAGTTCTCTGCCTTGACCTTGCGCAGCAGGTCCAGGGCGTACACGCCCAGCAGCAGCCCCGATTTCATATCCAGCACGCCCGGACCCAGGGCGCGCCCATCTTTGATGGTGAACGGGCGTCGCTCCGGCTCGCCCTGGGGAAAGACCGTATCCATATGTCCGATGACGAGGATACGCGCTTTCCCCTTGCCGCTCCGGGCGCCGTAGAGATGGTTGCCGAAGTCGCTTTGCGGCTGAACGGTGACGGCGTACTCGCTGGCCTCCAGCCGCCCTTTCATCCACTGCGCTACCTGATCGACGCCCGCCTTGTGATAGGTGCCGGAATCTATGTTGACAATGGTTTGCAGATCACTGAGCAGCGCCTGCTGATACTGTTTTGCCTGCTCCAACGCCGGGCCAAGCTCCAGGGTCATAGGTACCATGCCTCTCTTTAACTCAAGCTTATCTGAAACGCGCCAGCCAGGGACGACGGCGCTACACGCAACCTGTGCCCGGGCGCAGTTCCTTCTCATAGGTGTCGTATTGCCAGATGACGCGCATGCCAGCCCGCTCGTAGAGGCGTGTAGCGCCAGTTGGGTTCTGCGAGTCAACGGTAAGGATAACCTGGTGTTTGCCGCGTCGGTAAAACTCGCCGAAAGCGTGGCGCAGCAAGGCCATGCCCAGCCCCTGCCGCCGCCAGGGACGGCGCACCGCCAACTGACCGACCAGGGCCGTTCCTGAATCGGAACGGCACAATGCTGCTCCGGCAATCTCCTTGCCATCCAGCGCAAGGAACCAGAGCGTCGGATCGAAGCCTTTGCGTTTGACTCGTTGCTCCCAATCTTCCAGGGGTGTCGGCGTATGGTTCCAGTGATCCTGAAAGGCTTCTTCGATTGCCGCATACACGGGATGGAGATCCTGATCGGGAATGAAGGTGCGTATGGTCATGCCTTCCGGCCAGGCGGAAGCGGGCGGCGCGCTGTCCATCTCAATCATCATTTCCCAGACATGCCGCGCCAGCCGGTATCCCTCCTGCTCCACCAGCAGCCGCGCCGCGTCGTTCTTATGGCTGATAGAGACGCTTTTGATGCTAATGCGCGCCCTGGGAGGGGCAGCAGGAATCTGCTGGATCGCTCGCGCTTCAACCAGCCGCAGCAGGTACGTACCGATGCCCTGCCCGCAATACTCAGGGTGGGTCCAACCCACCATAGAGAACGCCACGTACCCTCTCTGGAAGAGATCGGCGTAGGCGACAAGCTTTCCTTCAGGCGTGACGACAGCCCAGGTGTTGGCTGCCAGGTTGAAGTCGGAGCCAGCCGTCTGCCAGGCATAGCGAATCTCTTCTGCGGTCAGGGTAGCTGTTCCTCCTTCGGCCAGCCTACAGGCGTTGGCTAATGCAGCGATGGCCTCGGCATCGTCCATCGTGGGGGCGCGAATGGTCAGGCCATCTGGAAGGACAGCAGTCATGAGTATCTCCTCGATCCGGTATCAGGGCCACCAGATGGCTCCGTCGTCGCGCAGGCGCGTCAAGTCGTCTTCAGTATATCCTGATGCCAGCAGGATTTCGCGTGTTTGCTCGCCGAGCGTGGGCGGCGCGTGGCGCACCTCGAAGGGGACGCCCTCGATGTGCGGGGTCAGCGCCAGCGTGCCGAATTCGCCGCTGGGGCCATAGTCGGCGCGGCGAACCGTTCCCAGCGCCTCGACCTGTGGGTCTTGCAGAGCTTCGCTGAGCGAATTGACCGGCCCCAGGCAGGTTTCGATCTCGCCAAACTCAGCCACCCATTCATCGCGGGTTTTTGTCAGGAAGAGCGCGCGCAGGGCGGTCAGTGGTTCCTCGCGTTCTTCGCCGCTGGTCGGCTGATGCAGGGCGAGCAGGTCAGGCCGTCCGGCGCGCTCGCAGAAGGTAGACCAGAACTTCGGCTCCAGCGCGCCCAGCGTGATCGCCTTGCCGTCTTTGGTTTCGTAGACGTGGTACGCGGGCAGGCCGCCGTTGAGATGGCCCGCGCCCGGCGCTGGCTCCTGGCCGGTATTGAGGGTGGTCGCTGCCAGCAGAGGCATCAGAGATAGCGCGCCCTCCATCATCGAGACATCCACAAAACGGCCCTTGCTGGAGTTTGCCCGGCCCGCCAGCGCCGCGAGAATGCCGATCACCGCCGGAAGCGCGCCACCCGCAATATCGGCGAACTGCGTGGCGGGCATCGTTGGCAGCGCGTGGCCCTCGCGGTTGTGAGAGAGCAGCCCGGCGTAGCCTAGATAGTTGAGGTCATGTCCGGCGCGCAGGTGATAGGGTCCATACTGCCCATAGCCACTGATGGCGCAGTAGATGATGCCTGGGTTGATCTCGCGCAGTTGTGGATAGCCCACGCCCAGCCGCTCCAGCACGCCAGGCCGGAAGCTTTCCAGCACGACATCGGCCTGCGCCGCCAGTCGCTTGAACACCTCTTGCCCGCTGGCGCGCTTCAGGTTCAGCGCCAGGCTGCGCTTATTGCGATTCGTTGCCAGATAGGCCAGGCCCATGCCGTTGATGAGCGGCGGCATCAGGCGGCCATAGTCGCCCAGGCCCGGCTCTTCTACTTTGATGACATCCGCGCCCAGGTCGCCCAGCATCTGTGATGCCACTCCGCCGGGCAAGAGGCGCGAAAGGTCCAGCACGCGAACGCCTGCCAGGGGCAAAGCACGCATCGGTCCGGTGTTCATGGCGGCTCCTTTTCTTTCTATTATTCCTAAAATTGCTCCATCCTAAAAAAATAGAACTGCTCAGAGGCGCTGGCCCTCTAGCAAGACCCTGGCTGGCAGCGGCGCTGATTGTATCTGAAATGCCTCTTAAGCGTACCAGCGAAAGCAGCCGCCTGTCAATGCTTGCGGTTGACGCGGCTGGTAGAATGGTTGTTGCGCCCCTTGATACAGGGAGTGCGCATAAGATGGGGCAATTTTTCAATGAATGCGAGCCAGGGTCCAGCGACGAACTCTGGCTGACGGACACAGAGGTGCGATATGTCAATGGCTCTGATTGTGCATGGCGGCGCGGGCGATATTCAACCGGGGCGTCATGATCTTTCGCTGGCGGGCTGCCGCGCTGCGGTGCTGGCTGGCTGGGACATCTTGAAAAACAGCGGCTCTGCGCTGGACGCGGCAATGCGCGCCGTCGCCGCGCTGGAAGATAACCCTCATTTTAACGCTGGCACAGGGTCCACGCTCAATGCCAGCGGCGCGGCAGAGCTTGACGCCGGAATGATGGATGGGACGACGCTGGATGTTGGGGCAATTATCGGCGTGATGCAGATCAAGAACCCTATTTTGTTGGCACGCCTGGTGCTACAGAGTCCGCATGTTCTGCTGACAGGCGCGGGCGCAGAACTCTTTGCGCAGGAGCAGGGCATGGAGTTTTGCTCTCCAGAAGAGTTGGTGACTCCGGCGCAGCTTGAACGCTGGCGTCGCGGCTATCGGCCTGGGGATGGCGTAGGCGTCTCTGCGGCTGACGGAGGCGAGGAGAAACACGGGACAGTGGGCGCGGTTGCCATCGACAGCGCGGGGCATATCGCGGCGGCGACCTCGACAGGCGGCATGGCGAATAAGCGCCCTGGGCGCGTGGGCGATTCGCCGCTGGTGGGCTGTGGCTTTTATGCTGAGGACAGCCTGGGCGGCGTCTCTTCAACCGGACATGGCGAGTATTTTGTACGTCTGATGCTGGCGCGGCGGGCCTGTGAGTTTCTGGCGCTGGGGATGTCTGCTCAGAGCGCCGCAGAGGCAGCAATACGCCTGCTGGCCGAGCGCCTGGGCGGCTCTGGCGGCTTGATTTTGATTGATCGGCAGGGACAGGTGGGCTTTGCCCATAACACGCCGCATATGTCCTATGGGTATCTCGTGGAGGGGATGGAGACGCCGGTGGTAGGAATCGAGTAGCAGATCACGCCAGGCAGCAAGTGATACCCCAGGCGCCTTTACCCGTTATATCGGTGTAAGCCCCTGGGGCATTTGTGCCTGGCTGTTGCAGGCGCGAAGGCGTATCTATATACTAAAATAGCTGGGGTTGTGACACGATAGCCCGGCTTGACACGGATGAATGGCGCGGGATATGGATGCCCTTGCCCCTGGGCGGCTGATTGTGTGGAAAGGGGGCAGCAGCTCTGAAGAGGGGCTGCTGGAGAGCGCGCATGAGCCGCTGTGTCTGCTGGACCTCTATTCTATTGGCTTTTGCGGAGGGAACAGGGCAATGACGACAGGAAGCAAATCATCGGGCCGTAGTCGGCCCGTCTCCGAACCTCCGCCGCTGCATAATTTGCCAGTGCTGCACGCTGGTGATGAGGTGCGGCGCTGGCTGGACCTCTACTGGCACAAGTTGGGCCTGCCCCCCGAAGAGCGGCGCCGCGTGGCGGTGACGCAAGACCGCCGCGAGTTTGCCCGCTGGGCAGGACGGCGTCTGAATACGCTGGCGCTGGGTTGTTATTGCTATCTTCCATCTCCTCCATTGACTCGCCGCCAGCGTCGCCATTTGCAGCTTGCCCAGGCCATCGGCGCGCAAACTGAGGAAGCGGCGGCGGTGCTGACCCAACTGCCCTTGCCCAGCTTTGCCGTTCCGCCGGTGGTAATGCCTCAACGTCAGGGCGCTTCGCTGCTCCATCGCCACCTGATCTTTGTTGAGCCGGACCTCTTGCCGCAGAGCGTGGAGGTGACGGTGGCGCATGAACTGATTCATCTGGCTGATCGCCTGCGCGGCCATCCCCGGCGCCATCATTGTCATGGTTATGATTCGATCTCGGTGGATGAGGCCGCCGTGACGGGCTATCCGCCGGAGGAATTGCGCGCCTTGCTGCGCGAAGAGACGACCCGCCGTGAGAAAGCCGCGCGCGCCGCGCGCCCGATTCGCTACGTCTATATCTGCCCGCGCTGCGCCAAAGAGTATCAGCGGGTGCGGCGCTATCCCCGTCCGGTTTCCTGCGGGTCTTGCGATCAGGCGTATAATCCCGCGTATGCGCTGGTTCTCAAAGAGTCGCTTCAGCCTGAGACGAAGAAATAATAGTGAAGGATAGTAGTGAGGAATGGTAGAAGGTGTAGTAGAAGGAACCGATGATGAAGAAGGGCGTCTGCCTCCCGCACGGGAGGCAGACGCCCTTCGCTTTCTTGTGTTACACTCCTGCATAGCTGTGCAGGCCGGGCACGATGAAGCTCACCCCAAAGTAGGTGAAGAGCGTGGCGGCAAAGCCCAGCACCAGGAGCCAGCCTGACCATTTGCCGCGCAGGCCGCGCACGCCGCGCACGTGCAGATAGATCGCGTAGACCAGCCAGGTGACAAGGGCCGAGGTCTCCTTGGGATCCCAACTCCAGTAGTGGCCCCAGGCGTAGTTGGCCCAATAAGCGCCCAGGATCAGGTTCAGGGCCAGCAAGGGGAATCCGATGATGACCGCTTTGTAGCCCAATTCATCGGCGGCCTCGGCGCTGGGCAGCCAGGAGAAGCGGTTTGTCTGTGTCTGGACGAGATAGATGATGCCGCAGCCAAAGGCGACGGTAAAGAGGGCATAAGCAAAGATCGCCATCGAGACGTGCAAGATGAGAATCTTCTCGTCCTGAAGCGCGGGAATGACGTTGTAGCTGGTCGTGGCCTGGTTATAAGCAGCGCCAATGTAGATGGCAAAAGCAATTGACAGGAGCGCGACGCCGGTAGCAAAGACGCCCAACGCGCGCGAGTGGTAGCGCCGCTCGAAGAGCAGGTAGCAGAACAACAAGGCGCAGGAAAAGCTGAGGCTGTAGCCATACATGTTGACCCAGGGGGGGTAGCCCATGACCACGGAGCGGAAGATCAGCGAGGTTAGGAGGGCGATGACGCTGAACCAGGCGGCCCCTGTGCCGATGCGCCCCCAGTAAACGGCGCGATAGTCCGGGTCAACGTTGGGGACGGCGACCTCAAACTCGCGGACAAGCGTTGCCGTTCCTGCGCCTCCACCAGCGGCGCTCCCGGCGCTTTCGACGCTGGCCTTGACGGTGGCTTTGCCACGCGCGCGGCGAGCGCGAACATCGGCAAGGGTTGCCAGGACGGCGTGGCGATTGCTCAGAGTGTAGACCAGATACGCAACGACAGCGACGGCGGTCAAGAAAACGGAGATATAAAAGAAATCTTGTGTGAGCGATACGGCCATAATGGGTCTCCTTGGAGAGAATAGCGCAAGCCATAAGAAATGGTCCCGACTACCCAAAAATAGTAGCACAGGGAACAAAGACATGCAACAAATCTCGGAGCGCGATATTGTCCGGCGCTGGGCCAGCGGGGAGTTGATGGGTGTGCCGCTGCGCACGACGAATGGCGAGCGCCTCACCGTCCTCTATCCTGGCCGCCCCGGCGGTGGCCCTGGCCCTGATTTTCGGGACGCGGTGATTCGCCTGGGCGATGATCGCACGCTCTGTGGCGATGTGGAGGTCCATCTGCGCGGCGGCGACTGGCGCGCGCACGGCCACGAAAGCGATCCACGTTATGGCCGGGTGATCTTGCATGTCGTTTTCACGACTGATCTTCAGCCCACGCGGCTGGCGGATGGAGCTACCGCGCCTGTGCTGGCGTTGGCCGATGTTGTGGCGCCGCCAACGCTGCCCCTGCGCCCAAAAGAGTCCGAGCAGTGGCCCTGTCAGCAGGATGCGACACGCCTGGCGGAGTCTGAACTGCTGGCGCTGCTCGATCAGGCCGGGGAAGCGCGCTTTCTGGAGAAAGCTACTGCTTTTCAGTCGCAGTTATCCGCTGCTCTGGAGCAGGCGGATTCGGCCAGTCAAACCAGTCACCAGGGCTGGAGCGTTGAAAGCCGCCTGCTCTTTGTGGCGCTGGCCGAGGGGCTGGGCTATGGCCGCGAGCGCGAAGCGTTTCGTGCGCTGGGCGAAGAGCTTGCCAGGATGGCTCCTGGCCTCACTTCGCCTGTGCGCGCCTATGAGGCGCTGCTGGAGCGCCTGACACTTCCGCCGCGCCTGGACCGTCAGCGTCTGGCGGCGCTGGCGCGGCTGGCGGTGCGCTGGCGCGAGCGCGGTCCCTGGCCGGAACTCTGGGCGCTGCTTTCGCGGACGCAATCGGATGACGCCGGAGAGGCGCTGCTGCGGGTTCTCACCATCTCCGGCGAGACCTATCAGGTGTCTGCTCGCCAGAGCGCCGCTCCTTCTGAGCTGCTCAGCGCCGGGCGCGCCGCGATTCTGGTCTGGAACGTGGCGCTGCCCTTTGCCTATGGCTGGGCGCTGCTGCATGAGGATGACGCGTTGGCAAAGCGAGCTTATATACTGGCGCTGGAGTTTCCAGGGCTGCCCTCCAATCAGATTACTCGCGCGATGCAGCGGCAACTGCTCTTGCCAAAGCATCCCCGGCTGGCGCTGGCGCAGCAGGGACTTCAGCACGCGCATAAACATTGGTGCCGCGCAAAGCTCTGCGCCGCCTGTCCCTGCGCGCGGCGGCTTGCTGACGAGGAGGGTTGATCTTCGTAGATGAACGAGCCGGACCTCCAACAACTCTTTGCTGAGCCTATTGTTACACAACGCTATCTGGACCCTGGGTATTCCGGGCATGCCAGCGATGTCTAGTATGTCCAGACGACCAGAGAAGAAGTGGTGGTGCGCGCCTTTCGCTGGGGCAGCCCTGGCGGGCCGTTTTGGGGCGGCTGCCATCATCTCTTTGGGATCGATCCGGGCAGCATCTTTGACCTTGAGCCGCTCAATGGGCTTCTGGCGCGCCTCAGCCCCATTGCTGTCCCGCGTGTTCGCCGGAAGGCCACGCTTGCCGGAAGATCGTGTGTGGTCGTGGATTATGTGCCGGGCGCGCCTCTTGAGGCATTCGATCACCTGCCTGAGTCTGCCCTAGAAGAGCTTGGCCGGGCGCTGGCGTGTATTCACTGCCGACGCTTTGCCTCTTACGGCCACCCGACGGGCAAGCCCCGTCACCCGTTGCCGACATTTCATACGCGGCTTGCGGAAACGATGCGGCTGCTTGTGGATCAGTTTTATCAGCATGACGCCCGTATCAGCGCCGCGCTTGAACCGATGTGGGCCGCTGCGCTGCAACTGCCGCCGCTTGAGGTGGGCGCGCTGGTGATGATCGATCTGGACCCCACGCAATTTCTGACGGACGGGGAACATCTGACGGGCCTGATAGATACTGAAGCCTATGTGATTGGGCCGCGCGCGTTCGATTTCATTGCCCTGGAGTACCTGCTGACTCAGCCCGGCGCGGCGGCTGTGGCGCGCGGGTATGCAGGGCTGCTGCCGCTCCCTGATCTGGTGGCTGTGCGTCCGGTCTATCGCTATTTCTATCGTCTGCTGGAGGCACAGGGGAAGATCGATCTGGCTGAGTGGATGGCGCGCCCCAGAGTGTTTGTCCTGTAGATAGGGCTTGTGAAAAGCCGGGAGGCAGCGCCCTCTCCCTGTTCTTCGACAGGCCAGCGTGGTAGAATAGCAAAGAAGAGGCGTTTATACCCTGGAAAGGGAGGCACTTTTATTTCATAATATAAAATACGGAGAGTGGAGGCAGTGCCGCGTAAAGTGCGTGAGCTAGCGGCTGATTATGTGCGCGCTGGCTTTCAGTTGGTAAAGAAGCAAGGGAAAGGGAGTCACCGCAAGTACAGGCATCCATTGCTGCCTGGCTCGATTCTTCTCCCAGGACAGGACGGGGATGATGCCAAGCCGTATCAGGAACAAGACTTGCGCGAGGCGCTCGAAAAGCTAGAACAAGCCAGAAAGAGGAAGCCATGAACCCACCGCGCTATAGCATCCTCATCCAGTGGTCGCCAGAAGATCAATGCTATGTTGTTACATTGCCAGAATGGGGCAACGCACACACGCATGGCGCCACCTACGCAGAAGCCGCTGAGATGGCCCAGGAAGCGCTTGAGTTGCTGATGGAAGATGAAGAAACGCTTCCCTCCCCTAATTTCTTTGTCTTTCCTGAAGAGGAGTCTCACATGGAGGAGACGAACAAAGCGCAGACGGTATGAAGCGGCGTCGGGCGCGGCCCTACTTGCGGGCAGGCACGTGCCTGGTCATAGTGCGCAATGCTTTTTCTCGCCAATCAACATCTTCTCAGGTCTCTACCAGCCCGCAGGCAGTGGATACGCGCCGTTCTTGTAATACTGGCCGACGAAGATGCGCAGGTAGCCGCCATCGTCGTCGGCGTACTGGCTCTGGTGGCTGTTGCACTGGTTGCACTGGAAGGTGCTGATCGGCGCGGGATTGGTGACACCATCTTGCCGGGCGTCGTTATATTCAGTCCCGCCGTTGCCGGGGCCAAAGAGGACGCCGATGATGCCCGCGTGGGCAAAGTCGGCGATATGGCCCAGGATATATTCGGGGCGGTTATCCTGGGTATGCCCCTTGCTGTTATTTTCGGTATCGAAGTATTGGTTGCCAGCGGGTACCTGCCACATCATGACGTGCAGCCCGCTGGCCGCTGTGAGCGCGCTGATAAATTGCAGGTAGCGCGAGAAGTTGGGCAGGGCTTTGTTCGAGCGGTCCCACCAGAGGCCCGATTGCCCGGAGTCGTGGTCGGCCACGTCGTTTGAGAGCAGGTTCCAGCGCGAGATGCCTTTGGGATTGCCTTTGATGCCCGCTGAGAGCAGGAACTGCGCTTCTTTCTGTGCCAGGCTCTTTACGTTTAGGTTGGGGTCGGTATTGCTGCTGATGTCAAATTTCGTAGCCCAGTTGGAGGCATGGATCGCCAGCACAGCGTTTGGCGCGTACAGATCGCGTATATGCAAGAGCGCCCAGGCGTAGCCCTGCGCGGTGTTGGGCAGGCCAGCCGCCGCGCCGTATCCTGAACTGGCGACGCTGGCCGGAACCGAGGCGGCGCTGTTCGAGCCGTTCACAACGCTCTGCTGCATATAGCCCCAGAGATCAGGCTCGACGATAACCAGGGTGGTCTTATGGGTCGCGCCGATCTTCTGCATGAGCAGCGCCCAGTTGGCATAGTAGGCTTTCATAAGGCTGGCGTTGGCGAGGTTGCTCAGGTCTTTTTGTTGTTCGCCGCAGCCGCCGCAGCCTCCATTCGATTGCAGGAGTTCGTAATAGACCAGCACAGGGATATAGTGGTTTTTGGCGCTTTCCTGAATATAGAGGGTGGCAAAAGCCCCTGCTGGACTGTTCCAGGTCTCCCAACCGGAGCCGGTGTTGACGCCTGCGGAGAGGTACTGATAACGATAGTCAAAGGCTGCGCCATTTTTGGCGCGCATATCGTTCATATATTGTACATTGCCAGGGTGGCTATCCAGCCCGAAGGCGAAGTGGTTGGTTCCACCCGGCTGCTTTGGCGGAGGGGTTGGCGTGACTCCTGGCCGTGTGGGAGTGATGGCGCTGGCAACCTGGGAAAGCGGGTTCTGTGGTTTCAGGTCGCTGGAAGTGGGGGCGGAGCCTGGTCCGGTTTTGGCGAAGAGCAGCCCCAGGCCGCTCCCCAGGACCAGCCCCAGGACGACGGCGAGCGCCAGCCAGAGATACACGACTCGTTTTTTAGACTGTCGTGTCGGTTGGTTCTCTGGCGCTGGATTTGGGAGCGTTGGCAAAGAGAATGAACGCACAGCAGTCCCCTTTCGCCTGGCTGGTTCTTGTGTTTCCATCCAGGCGCAGATTATACTAGAGGTTATGGGCCAAGAGCGAGAGTTATCCCCCGATTGGGCTATAGCGTCTGAAGGGTCAGCAGGGTCTGAGCGCCTGCAAAAGTTTCTGGCGCGGGCAGGCGTTGCTTCGCGTCGCCACGCTGAGGAATTGATTCGGGACGGGCGCGTGCAGGTCAATGGGCAGGCAGTGACGCACCTGGGTATGAAGGTTCAGCCAGAAAAAGACGAGGTGCAGGTGGATGGGCAGCCGGTGCGGCCCCCGGCTGCCAGGGTCTATCTCTTGCTGCATAAGCCCGCCGGGGTGGTCACGACGGCCCACGACCCCCAGGGCCGCCAGACGGCGCTTGATCTGCTGCCGCCGACGCTGCGAGCAGAGCGGCTCTTTCCGGTAGGTCGGCTTGATCTTGACAGCGAGGGGCTGCTGCTGCTGACGAACGATGGCGCGTTTGCGCTGCATCTCACGCATCCGCGCTACGAGCAAGAGAAAGAGTACCACGCGCTGGTGCGTGGTGTCCCAACGGCTGCCGCCCTGGAGCCATTGCGGCGCGGCCTCTTATTGCCTGGCGAGGCGCGCCCCACCGCTCCCGCGCAAGCTCGTTTGCTGCGGGCAATGGGCAATGGCACAAGCTGGCTCTCTGTGACGCTGCGTGAAGGGCGCAAACGCCAGGCGCGGCGTATGCTCGCGGCGGTTGGGCATCCAGTGCTGCGGCTGATTCGGGTGCGTGTTGGCTCGCTGCGCCTGGGCGATCTGCCGCCCGGCCAGTGGCGGCGTCTGAGTGCGGCGGAGGTTGAGAAGTTGGCTGGCAAATAAATTCCCCACGCTTTCTTTTGGGGCTAATTTGCTGCTATAATGAGCCAGAATATATGCCCTGGCCTGGCTTCAGGCGGCTACGGCGGGGCGATTCTCTGGAGGCGACATGCGCCAAGACCTGCAAATTGCTATTGATGGGCCTGCCGGTGTCGGCAAGAGTACCGTAGGTGAACTGCTGGCGAAGCGACTGGGCTATCTGTATCTCGATACTGGCGCTATGTATCGCGCGCTGACCTGGCTGGCCTTGCAGCGGCGCATAGACCTGGAGGATGAGGCGCCGCTGGGTTCCCTGGCCGAGACCTTCGATCTGGAGATTACGTTGCCGACGGCTACTGATGGCCGCCAGTATACCGTCAGGGTGGAGGGGCGCGATGTGACCTGGCAGCTGCGCAGCCCGGAGGTCGATCACGCGGTATCGCTGGTCTCACATCATCCGGCGGTGCGCGCCGCGATGCGCCGCCGCCAGCGGGAACGCGGCGAGCGCGGCGGCGTGGTGATGGCCGGACGCGATATTGGCACGGTGGTAATGCCCAACGCGCAGGTGAAAATCTATCTGACCGCCTCTTTGGATGAGCGCGCCCGGCGGCGCTGGCTGGAGTTGCGCGCCAAGCAGGATGAAGCGCCGACGCTTGAGGAAGTGCTGGCTGAGGTGCAGCGCCGCGATATGCTGGATAGCGCGCAGAGTCGTCCCGCCGACGATGCTGTTGTGATTCATACAGAGCATCTCACGATAGAGCAGGTTCTTGAACGCATCTTGGAGATCATCCATGAAAGAGTATAAGTGGTTCTATGAGACCTGCCGCGCGATTGTGCGTACCCTTCTGCCTCTGTTCATTCGTCTGCGTGTGGCCGGGGTCCAGAACGTGCCACAAACGGGTCCGGTCATCCTGGTGAGCAATCATCTGAACTGGACCGACATTCCGATGATTGGCCTGCGGGTGAAGCGCCGCACGCATTTTATGGCAAAGTCTGAACTCTTTCAGAAAGCGCCGCTCAAGTGGCTGGTGATTGGCCTGGGGGCTTTCCCGGTGCGTCGCGGCGAGGCTGATCGCCAGGCGATCAAGCAGGCAGACGATGTGCTGAAGGCCGGGCAGGTGCTGGTGATCTTTCCAGAAGGCACGCGCAGCCGCTCGCGCAAGATGAAAGAGGGGTTAGCGGGCGTGGCGCTGATCGCCATGCGTTCGGGCGCGCCGATTGTGCCGGTAGGCATCTATGGCTCTGAGCGGTTCAAGCCCTGGCGTATCTGGCCCTGGCGCACACCCATTACGTTGACTTATGGCGAGCCGTTCACGCTCAGCCGCGAAGATCGGCGTGGGCATACCGACCTTCAGGGCCAGTTGAATGTGATTATGCGGCAGATCGCCGCGCTGCTGCCGCCGCAGTATCGGGGCATCTACGGCGATGAGGCGAGCAGCGCGGAGACAGCCGCAGAAGCGCCCGTGTCGCTGCCCGCAAGCGCGCCGGAAAGCATCACGGCGCAGAAACAGGCCACGCCTGGAGCGCAAGCCATGAGTACAGAGGCCGCCAGCGGGTCCGGTCATTCTGGTGATTCTACTGAAATAGAGTAATGCTGCGATGGGGGAGACAGAGATCGTGCGCCTGACGGCTACCGCGCATGGGCGCGTGCATGGCGTGGGCTATCGTTATTTTGTGATTGAAGAGGCCAACGCGCTGGGTCTGCGCGGCTATGCGCGCAATCTGCCCAATGGGACGGTTGAGGTGATTGCCGAGGGGCCACGCCCCCTGCTGGAGCGATTGCTGGAATCGCTGCGTCTGGGTCCACCTGCGGCCTATGTGCGGGAGGTTGAGACTGGTTGGGGGCCAGCCACCGGCGTATTTGCGGGATTCCGGGTGCGCTATTGAGGAGAAAATATCATGGCAATTACACGCGAAGATGTTGAGAATGTGGCCCTGCTGGCTCGCCTGGGGTTGAACGAAGAAGAGAAAGAGCGGCTGATGAGCCAGCTTGGGGTGATTCTGGAAAATATGGCGATCTTGAACGAGGTTGATGTAAGCCAGGTACCCGCCAGCGCCTATATCTTGCCAGTGCGTAATGTGATGGCTCCCGACCAGCCGCGCCCTTCTGACCAGCCCAGGCAGTTGCTTGCCAACGCGCCTGAGGCTGAAGAGAACTTTTTGCGTGTCCCCGCTGTGTTGGAAGAAGCTGGCGAAGAAGCTGGAGGATAGAGAATGGCCCCACTTTGGGAAGTAACCATACACGAAGCTGCTGAATTATTGCGCCGCCGCGAGATCAGTTCGGTGGAACTGACCAGGGCGCATCTGGAGCGGATTGATGAGGTTGAGCGTGCGCTGCGCGCCTTTATCACTTTGACGCCTGATCTGGCATTGCAGCAGGCGGAAGCGGCGGATCGTCGCTTTGCCGCTGGAGAGGCTGTTTCGCCGCTGACGGGCATTCCGCTGGCGATCAAAGATGTCATCTGCACCGATAGAGTGCGCACCACCTGCGGCTCGCATATTCTGGAGGACTTTGTGCCGCCCTACGACGCGACGGTGATGCAGCGGCTCAATGCGGCGGGCATCGTGATGCTGGGCAAGACCAACATGGACGAGTTTGCGATGGGGTCTTCCACCGAAAACTCCGCCTTCTTTCCGACGCGCAACCCGTGGGATCTGGCGCGCGTGCCAGGCGGGAGCAGCGGCGGCTCGGCGGTGGCGGTGGCGGCTTGCGAGGCGCTGGGGTCATATGGCACCGATACCGGCGGCTCGATTCGCCAGCCCGGCGCGCTTTGCAATGTGACGGCGCTCAAGCCCAGCTATGGCCGGGTTTCGCGCTTCGGGCTGGTTGCCTTTGCCTCGTCGCTCGATCAAATTGGCCCCTTTGCCCGCGATGCCCGCGACGCGGCCCTGCTCTTCCAGCCGATAGCCGGGGCGGACCCGCTGGATTCGACGGCGGTTCAGGCGCCTGTGCCTGATTATAGCGCCGCGCTGACTGGCGATCTCAAGGGGCTGCGCGTGGGCATCCCTGAAGAATACTGGATTGAGGGTACCGAGCCGGGCGTCGTCGCCTCGGTGCGCGCGGCCATCGAAACGCTGCGCGATCTGGGAGCGGAGGTGGGCGAGGTGTCGCTGCCGCACACGCGCTATGGCGTCGCGGCCTATTACATTATCGCGCCTGCCGAGGCCAGCGCCAATCTGGCGCGCTATGATGGCATCAAGTATGGCCTCTCAGTGCGCGAGGAGGCCGAAGACCTGCTGGATGTCTACAAAAAGACTCGCCAGCAAGGCTTTGGGCCGGAAGTCAAGCGACGGATTATGCTTGGCACGTATGCCCTTTCTTCCGGCTATTACGATGCCTATTATCTGCGCGCCGAAAAGATACGCACGCTGATCAAACAAGACTTTGATCGCGCGTTCGAGCGGTTCGACGTGCTGGTCAGTCCGGTCTCGCCGACGGTGGCGTTCAAGATTGGCGAGAAGGTTGATGACCCCTATCAGATGTATCTCTCGGATGTCTTTACGATTCCGGCGAATCTGGCGGGCATCTGCGGCCTCTCGATGCCCGGCCCGTTCAGCGAGGGCCTGCCGGTGGGGGTGCAACTGCTGGGCGCTGCATTCAAGGAAGCGGTCTTGCTGCGCGTGGCCGATGCCTATCAACAAGTAACAGACTATCATCGCCGCCGCCCGACGCTGAATGTTACAAGCGCGGCGTAGCCAGGTGAGACAGGAGCAACCATCATGACCTTTAATCTACGCGAGAAGCAAAAGCCGCTGAAGCAGCAGTACCGGCAGGAGCCAGAGCGCGCCATCATCACCCTGACGGCCAGAGGCGATCAGACGGATACGCCGGTGGCGTGCAATGTGGACCTGGGCCGCGCCATCTATCAAGCCGAGGCGCATCCTGGCGTTGGTGGGCCTGGCGCGGGAGCCTGCTCCGGCGATCTGCTGCTGGGGGCGCTGGCCGCCTGCGCGCAGCTAACGACGCAGATGGTTGCCGAGGCGATGGGCATCAAGACCGAAAAGATCAACGTGACGGTGGAGGGCGACCTGGACTTAAAAGGCACGCTGGGGGTTGATCCCACGGTTCCGGTTGGCTTTCTGGCGATCAGGACACGGTTCGATATTGTCGCGCCAGATGCCAGCCCGGAACAGCTTGCCGCGCTGCGCGAGAAGGCGGAGAAATATTGTGTCGTCCTTTCCACGCTGCGTAACCCGCCGCCGATGGAGGCAGGCTGGGAGTAATGAGGAACAGGAATGAATAGCATCCTGGCTGTGCTGGCTGATATTCACGGCAATAGCTGGGCGCTGGAGGCTGTACGGGCCTAAAAAGGACGGTGGCATGTCACGGAGCATTCATGCTACGCGACGACAGCTTAAGGAAGCGCGGCAGGACCAGTATGCTCAGTCGCAACGGCGACGTGTCCGCATCGAACATATCCGCGCATTGCTTGGCCGGAAACGCGCCATCAAGGCGGAGGTATGGCGCGGACGCCGCCAGCCGCCATCGCTTGAAGCGCCTATTGATGGCGAGCCTCCCCCCATCCTGGTCGTAGACCAGAAAGCGTTTGTTCATTACCCCGCGAGCGTAGAGGATTTGCGGGCTGTGATGCAGCGCTTGCCATCAGAGGCGCTCACAGGGATAAGTCTCATTGAGTTGTGTCTGGGGGTGCCGTATCAGCGCCAGGAACTCGATGTTGAAAGCCTTCCTCTTGAGCGCGATCCCTTGACGGGGCGTCTTGGCGGCGAAATCCTGCCAGGAGTCTTTGGCGGGCGCTACCTTGGGACATACTTTTCATATCGCGCAACCATCAGGCTCTACGCCCATGTATATGATGACGCGCTGCCCAACCGGGAGATACTAGAACTCTATCTCCGACTACGCATGCTCTCGACCTTGCTCCACGAGATTGCTCATCATATGCAGCATAAAATCGAGAGGACACGGGGGCGCTGGTGTGTCGTAGATGGGGAGGCGAGAGAGCGAGACGCTGAGCAGCGAGAATATCGCTGGGCGCAGCAGGTGGCTGCTCCATATTTGGAGCAGAGGTACCCAGAAGCGGTAAAAGCGCTCTGTGATTGGATGGCTTATCATGGCGGCGTCTCAATCTCGCTTGCCACGCTGGCCGAAGCGCCTAAACAACCTGGCGTGTTTGTCACCACGCTGGCATTCGAGTCTTTAGTCGAGGCTGTTCATGCTCAGCAGCCGCTCAAAGAGACTCGACTGGGTTTTGCTCATAGCCTCTACTACGCGGGACACAATGCCGAAACCTTGCAGATTATTGAGCGGGTGCTGGCAGAGCATCCTCATGACGCCGAAGCCCTGACGCTCCAGGCGCATGTCTACGTCCACCAGAAACGCTACGCTGAAGCTGAACAGATCGCACAAGCTGTGATCTCAAGGGATGAAAACTCTGTGGAAGCCTGGCAGGAACTCGTTGATGCGTCCAGCGCCCAGGGGAAATGGCCTGAGTTGGAGCGGGCAACCACTAGAGTGATCGAATTAGGCAGACCGCTGGGAGTGTACGCGCTGGGGGATCGGGCGCGTGCGCGGCTGGAGCTAGGCAAGTTTCCAGAGGCGACAGCCGATATTGAGGCGCTCGCTCAGTTCCAGGGACGCGGTTCGCGGGCGGCCAATATGGCTGTAGTCCTCAAGGCCGTGCTCCTGTTGCGCACAGGCTGCTATGAGGAAGCCTGGGAAGTAGCGACAGTAAGCCTCAGAAGGCGCTGGTCTATCTGGCGGTGTGTCCTGGTTGCCGCGCGCTTGGAGGCAGCGCATTGCCTGGGCAAACCACGTCACGCTGGCAGATTGACTGCTCATGATAAAGAGTGGTTGCGGGAAATGGGGTATACGGTATGGATAGATCGCCTTGAAGGCTATCATGAGCAGAGCAGATATGCGCCATCTCAAAAATCTGAGATGGCGCATATGCGGCAGCGTTGGCGGTGAAAGCTTTCTGTCCTTTTACAGGCTGCCACGCTCTTGCGCTCGCGCTTCCTGCCATTTGCGGCGCTGTGCCTCGCGCACCTCGGCGTTGACCGGCGTATAGCCCGCCAGAAACTCCTCTCTGAAGCTGGTGAAGTGCCCATCAACAATGGCCTGGCGGGCCTGCTCCATCAGGCGGATCATGAAGCGCAGGTTGTGGATGGTGCCGAGGCGATAGTAGAGCAGTTCGCCTGCGCGGGCCAGATGATGCAGATAGCCCGCGCTGAAGGTCTGACAGGCGGCGCAGTCGCAGCCTGGCTCGACGGGACCGCGCTCAGCGCGGAAACGAGCGGCGCGGATATTCACGCGGCCATGTCGGGTATAGAGGCCGCCGTTGCGGGCGGTGCGCGTGGGCAAGACGCAATCGAACATATCAACGCCGCGCGCCACACACTCCAGCAAATCTTCCGGCGAGCCAACGCCCAGCAGATGGCGTGGCTTGCCATCGGGAAGCTCGGTGGTCGTCGCTTCCAGCAGCGGCAGCATCAGTTCCTTGGGTTCGCCTACAGAAAGCCCGCCAATAGAGAAGCCAGGGAAGGGCAGCGCGCCAATAAAACGCGCACTGGCGCGGCGGAGCGCCGGGTCAAAAGCGCCCTGAATGATGCCAAAGAGGGCTTGATCGGGTCGGCGTTTGGCGGCCAGGGCGCGCTCGGCCCAGCGGTGCGTGCGCTCCATAGCGATGACGCTGGCCTCCGGCGTGGTGGGATAGGGCAGGCATTCGTCCAGTGGCAGGATGATGTCCGCGCCGTATTGCTCCTCGACGGCAACGACGCGCTCTGGTGTCAGGAAGAGTTCGGAACCATCCAGGTGAGAGCGGAACAGCGCCCCTTCCTCGGTGAGCCTGCGCAGATGGCCCAGGCTGAAGACCTGGAAGCCGCCGCTGTCGGTGAGGATGGGGCGCTGCCACTGCATGAAGTTGTGCAGGCCGCCAAAGCTGGCGATCAGTTCGGGGCCGGGGCGCAGCAGCAGGTGATAGGTGTTGCTGAGGATGATCTTCGCTCCCAGCGTCTCCAGTTCGGCGGGCGTGACCGCTTTGACGCTGGCCTGCGTACCCACCGGCATGTAGATAGGCGTCGGGATGTCGCCGTGTGGGGTATGGATGGTTCCGGCGCGGGCGGCGCTGTGCGGATCGCGCGCGTGAACCTGGAAGGTGAAGGCTGGCGTGGCAACGGATGCAGCCATGTCGTGCTGATCATGGGAAGATAGTACTGGTTGATCTGATGAAGAACTCAACATAGCAGCCCCATTATAGCATAAGGAGAGCCGCACCGGAGAAACAGCCAGCAGAGCAGACGCCTGATGCTAGACCAACTTGATTCAGAGTGTGTCAGGATTTGACAGCCTTGAAAACTGCTTCGCAAACCCCTTGAAAAAGGGGCTGAAATAGTGTATGCTTTGTCCGGTATCCGACTCGGTCTCGTTCCGGGCCTGGCACAAGGCGTCCCACGCTGCTAGGGGAACTCTGGTAAGCCACGCTGCTATGGACCATGACACAGGATAACCGATAATTTCAAAGGGAGGTCCCTAGTTGAGCTTCGCAGACAAAACGCTCAGGTGTCGTGAGTGCGGTCAGGATTTTGTATTCACCGCCGGTGAGCAAGAGTTCTACCAGCAGAAAGGCTTGATGAATGAGCCTGCTCGCTGTCCGACGTGCCGCGCGGCACGTCGCGCCCAGGGGGGCGGACGGATGGCGGGCGGTGAGCGCGCTCCGCGCGAAATGCACCAGGTCATTTGCGCCGAGTGCGGCGCCGAGACAGAGGTTCCGTTCCTGCCAAAGAATGATCGCCCGGTGTATTGCAGCTCCTGCTACGATAAAGTGCGCGTGCGCCGCTAGATCGTTTCAAGGATCAGGTCACACAACACGATGAACAGGCCAGGAAGCTTCCTGGCCTGTTTCTCCTTTTTTTGCTATGATTCTTAAAATGGGAATGCTTCAATGCTAAGCAAATGGGAACACTTCAATGCGGGGCGCAATCATCTATCAGCATCTGGCGCCTGCCGCTTGCCCTGGCTTGAGGGACGCTGGCATTGAATGTGCTGGCAACAACTCTATTCTTCTCCTTGACGCGCCTGCGGGCGAACAGATACACTAAAATGAAGTTTTCGCGTATACGAGCAACATCGGTTGCAGCGGAAACTGTCAGGAGTAATGGCATGTCTACGGCCAGTCGTAAGGATATTCACCCGGACCATCAGTCGGCTCAGCCAGCCACAGGAGCGTTGAAGGCGCTGCTGGATGAGTGCCAACGCTATATGTCGGCCAGCGATATTGAACTGGTCGAGCATGCCTATGCGCTGGCTGAGGAGGCGCATCGCGGCGTGACGCGCCAGTCGGGCGAAGCCTATATTGAACACCCCCTGGCTGTAGCAAAAATCCTGGCTGATATGCGTATTGACGCGCAAGGGGTGGCGGCGGCGCTTTTGCATGATGTGGTCGAGGATACGCGCTTTACGCTGGACGATATTCGCGGGCGATTTGGCTCTGGGATCGCTGCCGTTGTTGATGGCGTCACCAAGTTTAACGCTTTCGAGACGAAGAAAGCGGCGCGTGGGAAGAGCGCCCTTGAAGAGAAGAAAACCGGACCTGCGAAGAGCGCGCTGCGTCTGGTCACGCCCGCGCGCGCGAGCGATGAGCAGAGCCAGGCCGAGGAGCATGCAGGCGCAGACGATGCCGGACGCATAGACGCTTCCGCCGATAGCACGACCTCGACTGAAGGCGGCGTCCAATTACGGCCCGTGCCAGCCTCAGAAGATGAAGAGCGGCGCAAGAAGCGCGTGCGCGATAGCTACATCAAACAGCAGGCTGAGACAGTGCGCAAGCTGCTGCTGGCGATGGCCGAAGACCCGCGCGTGGTAATGGTGAAGCTGGCCGACCGGCTGCATAATATGCGCACGCTGGAATCAATGAGTCCGGCGCAGCAGCAAGCCAAAGCGCGCGAGACGCGCGAGATTTACGCGCCGCTGGCTGGCCGCCTGGGTATGGGGTTGGTGAAGACGGAACTGGAAGACCTGGCTTTTAAATATCTGGAGCCAAAGAAATATCAATGGTTGAAAGAGCAAGTGTCCGAGAAGCGCGAGCAGCGCAAGGACTACATTGATCGTGTCTGCCAGATTCTGGACGAAGAGATGCGCCGCGCTGGCATCAAGGCTGAAATCTCTGGTCGCCCCAAGCACCTCTACAGCATCTATATCAAGATTGAGCGGCTAGGCGTGGACATCAGCGAGATTCACGATCTGATCGCTTTTCGGATTCTGGTGGATACAGTGGAGGATTGCTATCGGGCGCTGGGGCATATCCACATGCTCTGGCGTCCCAAGGATGGGCGCATCAAGGATTATATCGCCCAGCCCAAGCAAAACGGCTATCAGTCCCTCCATACCACCGTCTTTTGTCTGGACAACCGGCTGGCGGAGATTCAGATCCGCACGCACGAAATGCACCGCACAGCGGAACTGGGCGTGGCGACGCATTGGTACTATAAAGAGAGCGGCGGCTCAGCCTTGCCACGTCAGGAGATGCTGGCCTGGATTGAGCAACTACGCGAATGGCAAAAAGAGCTATCGCTGGGGGCGACGGAGTTTGTCGAGACGGTCAAGGATGATCTCTTCAAAGATCAGATTTTTGTCTTCACGCCCAAGGGCGATGTGAAGGAGTTGCCCGTCGGCTCGACGCCGCTGGATTTTGCCTATCGCATCCACAGCGAGGTCGGTGATCACTGCGCGGGGGCGCGCATCATCACAGACACCGAGCGGCTGATTACGCGCATGGTGCCGCTGGATTATGAACTGAAGAATGGCGAGATCGTTGATATTATCACCAACAAGAACGCTCATCCCTCCCGCGACTGGCTGGCCTTTGCGCGCAGCAAGCACGCCCGCGAGAAGATTTTGCGCTATCTGAAGACGACGGAGCGCGATATTGATATTCAGATAGGGCAGGAACACCTGGACCGCGAACTGCGCGCGCTGGGCGCGCGGGGATTGGCGGCGCTGACCGAGGATGAGAAAAGCTGGCTGCTGGGGGAGTTTGGCGAGGGCGCGTGGGAGGATTTGCTGGCTGCCGCCGGGCGCGAAAAGCTGCGCCCACATACGGTGGCGCTTCGGCTGGTTGCGCATATCCAGGAGGAGCAAAAAGCCCATGAAACGCCAACCGACCGCGAGGCGCGCGCGGCAGCGGAAGATTCGGCAGTGCTGGCGTCGTTGACGCCAACAGCGCCTGCGGAGCCAAAGCAGGCGGCTGGGCTGCTTGTTGGCGGGATGAGTGGGCTGCTTACCCGCCTGGCAAGCTGCTGTTCACCGCTGCCAGGCGATGAAGTGATCGGCTTTACCAGTCGGGGGCGTGGGGTGGTGGTGCATCGCGCCAATTGCAAGAACCTGCGACGCTACAAGGAGCGCAATGGAGAGCGGCTGATCGAGGTAAGCTGGGAGACGATGCCGCAGGAACGCTATCTGGCGCCCATTATTATTACCGCCCAGGACCGACCTGGCCTGATGCGCGATGTGGCGACAGCCGTTGGGGAAATTGGCATCAATATGACGGCGGTGGGCGCGACCACCGTTCCTTCGGCGCGCAAGGCAATCATCACGGCGACGCTGGAGATCGAGGGCCTGGAGCAGTTAAATCACATCTTTACCAGGCTGAAAAAGATGAAGGATGTGGTCAACGTCGAGCGCGACCTGCGCTGAGCGGCATGACCGATTCGCTGGCGCGCGGGCTGATAGACGATCTTCAGCCGCGCGCCAGCGTTTTTTCGTCTTCCTCGGCTTCCTGGCGTAGCTGGAGGTAGCTGCGATAGCGCGCTACGCGAATCTTGCCCTGCTTGCGGGCGCGCCGAATGGCGCAGCCCTCCTCATTTTCGGCGTGAGTGCAATCCTCGAACTCACATTTCCCCAGGTACGGACGCATCTCAATAAAACAGGAAGCCAGCCCTTCGGCGGGAATACTCCAGAGCGCCAGTTCACGGATACCGGCGGAATCGGCCAGCCAGCCGCCAAACGAGAGCGGGAAAAGCCGCACACTGGTGGTGGTATGGCGACCTTTGCCGGTAGCCTCGCTGATGGCGCCGATGCGCTGGCTGAAGCCCGGCTCCAGCGCGTTGAGCAGGGATGTTTTGCCGACCCCGGATGGGCCGGTCAGTAAAGAAGTTTTCTCACCGAGGATGTCTTTGAGCGTATCCAGCCCCTCGCCGGTGATGGTGCTGGTGCCAAGTACGCGATAGCCCAGGCGAGCGTAGAGCTTGGCCGCCTCCATGACCTCTTTGGGGCAGCCCAGGTCCATTTTATTCAAGCAGAGGATCGGCGTGATCTGATTGTGTTCCGCAATCGCCAGATAGCGGTCCAGCAAGCCGAAATGGGGTTCAGGTTCGCGGACAGCAAGCACGATGATAGCCTGATCGAGATTGGCAAGCATGATCTGCTCATTGCCGGTTTCGGAGGAGCCGCGCGACATTTTGCTGCGCCGGGGAAGCGCTTCCTCGATAACGCCGTTTTTGGCGTCAATGCGCGTGACACGCACCAGATCGCCAACGCAGATACGCAGGGGCGGAGCTTCTTCTTCGGGGGGATCAGCAACGGCAGTTGCTCTGCTTGCGCCCCTGTCAGGGGTGTTCTGGTGAGGAAGAATGGTTTTGCTGAGGCGGAGGAACTTCGAGAATCCTTTGCGGCCTGAAGCGGCCACTGCATGTTCCGGCTGAAAATGAGGTTTGCGAAGCTTGCCGCGTAAGGTGCAGCGGAGAGTCTCCTCCTCCAGAGCGACGTCGAAAATACCGTGAGCACTGCCAATCACAAGGCCAGTCATGCTGCCAGTCATGTCACCTCCACTATGCCGGACAAACGGCCAGAACACAATCAAACATCGGGTACCTCCTCATAATTAAGAACCGCTGCTGCTCAAAAGCGCGAGCGTCGAGATCACCAGCCAGGGCGTCTAAAAAAGAACACCACGAGCGTTTGTTTCATAGGCTGCTCGTGGAAGGCGGGCTGGCGAGCCAGCCCGTTCTCCAATACGTACTCATGAAGGTCTGTTGTAAGAGTTGCCTGCGGTGGGTAGGGAAAAGATCAAGTTTGCGTCCCGGACTCATAGTATTATATGCGCGGGGCATTTGGCAAGGCTTGTTACGAAACAGATTTAGGGCGTGGGCAACTCGGCGGCGAGAATCAGTCGAGAGCTATCAAGCGTGAGCGGCGCGCCGTCGTAGCCGCCAAAAGACTGGCTGACGCTGAAGCCAGCACTCTCCAGCATACGCCGTAGCTCAGCGGCAGTATACAGGCGGGTATTGATCTGCCACTGGCGCCGCCGACCATCATCATAGATCGCTGTCCATGCGGCGAGCAAGCGGCTGCTGAGCAAATCCAGCACGCGCTCTTCCAGCACCAGCACACCGATGCCTTCGCTCCAACTGCGCGCCTGAAAATTGCGAATGAGCCAGTCGCGGTGGGCTGTTTCCAGCAGAAAAGCGCCGCCTGGCCGGAGCGCGCGCGCGACAGCGGCCAGCACTTTTTCATCCTCCTCCTCGGATTCGAGATAGCCCCAACTGCTGAAGATGTTGAATGCGGCGTCGAATTCGTGGGCGAAGGGGATCTCGCGCATATCGGCGCGCACCCAGTTGATCTGTACCCCCGCGCGCTCGGCGCGTTCGGCGGCGATGTTCAGCAGCGTAGAAGAGAGGTCCAGCCCCGTTACCTGATAACCGCGCCGGGCAAGTTCGATGGAGTGCCGCCCCACGCCACAGGCAATATCCAGCACTCGCGCGCCAGGGGCCAGACGCAGGGCTTGAATGGCAAACTCGACCTGCGCGCGTGTGCGCGGCATTTGCCCGGCGAAAATAATCTCAAAATCTTCGCCGATCTCCTCGAAGGTCTGCTCGTACCAGTTTTTCATGTAATTTTCCGAGAACCAGGCTTCACCAGCGGCTGCCCCGCTGCGCAGAGAGGGCAATCGCCGGGCGCATAGCTGGGAATAGACAGATGCAGCAGCGCGTGCAGGGGCACGCCAAAATCCGCCTGCCCCTGGCTGCGGTCAATGAGGACGCCAATGCCGATTATATCAGGTTGAAAGGGCGTGAGCGCCTCTAGCACTTCGCGGATAGAGGTGCCCGCCGTCAGCACATCATCAACAATAAGCACGCGCTCGCCAGGGCGCACTTGAAAGCCGCGCCGCAGGGCGCGATGGCCGGGTCGGTCAGAGTCGTTTTCGACGAAGATGCCGCGCACGCCAAGCTGGCGCGCGACTTCATAGGCCAGCAGAATGCCTCCGGTGGTCGGGCCAACAACCACCTCGACGTTGGCTGGGCGGTAATGTTCGGCCAGGGCGCGACACAGGCGCTCGGTATGCTGAGGCCACTGGAGAACTTGAAACTTTTCCCAATAGGCGGCGCTGTGTCGGCCAGAGGTCAGCAAAAAATGCCCCTCCAACACGGCTCCTGCCGCGCGGAAAATCTGCTCAACAGCGTGTTCGTTCAGGTCGGACATAGAGGGCGCTTTCCAGGTGTGGGTATTTTCCGCATGCTACCACCGATATGGGTGCTTTGCAAGAAATATCTTGCGCGAAACATCTTGCGGGAAAAATGAGGACGCTGCACAATCCTGGCGGCGTCTCCCTAGACAGAGAGACGCCGCCAGCGCAGCGGAGCGCGATCAGGCGCTTTCGCGCCGAACGGTGAAGGCCGCCAGCACCACCATCAAGGCGGCGAAGCCAACCAGCACCAGCAGATCGGGCCAGATGGTTTCTAACCCCTTGCCTTTGAGCATGACATCCGTAAGGCCAAAGTTGGCCCAGGTGAGCGGCAAGGCATAGGCGATCTGCTTGAGGACGACTGGCAGGCTGCTGACCGACCAGAAGAGGCCGCCGAGCAGCGCCTGGGGGACCAGCACCAGCGGGATAAATTGGATGACCTGGAGTTCGTTGCGCGCGTAGGTGGAAAGGAAGATGCCCAGGTTGACGCTGCCCACCGTCAGGGCCAGGGTGATCAGGAAGATCAGCCCCAGGTTGCCCGCATAATGCACCTGGAGAACATAGATCACATAGAGCAGGATGAGCAGCGATTGCACGACAGCAAAGATGGTGAAGCCCAGCACGTAGCCCAGTACCAGTTCGGCGCGGCTCAGCGGCGAGATCAGCAGCCGCTCGATGGTGCCGCGCGCGCGCTCGCGCAGGAACGAGACAGAGGTGAGCAGAAAGATGAAGAAGAAGGCGAACAGCCCGACAAAGAGCGGCGCGAGCGCATCCGTCTGGCCGTAGTCTTTGCTGCTGGCGGGCAGATATTCGCTGGTCACGCTGAGAGCGGGGCTGCTGGTTAGAGACGCGCCCGCCGCGCTCTGGCCGCTTGGAGCCGCCTGCTGCGTCAGATTTTTGATGAGGGCTGTCACGGCGTTATTGAGGGCTTTGGCCGGGCCAGGTTTTGAGCCATCGAGCTTCAGGGTGACGCTTTCGGCTGCCGCGTTGCCTTGCTGAAGTTGGGCAGCAAAATCGGCTGGGAAGATCAGCACCCCATTGGCGTCGCCGTTGTCGAGCGTGCTGTCCACATCGCTGGCGGCGATGTAGCTGACGCTCAGCGTGTCTTTTTGCTGCTCAAGCGCCTGCTTCAGATTCTGGTTAAAGAGAGCGGTGGCCTGATCACTGCCGGTGGGCAGGACGACGGCCAGTGTAATCGCTGATGTTTGATTGTTCAGAACCAGATTGAGCAGGGTCATGACCAGGATAGGCGCCAGAAAAATGAGCGCCAGGGTACGCGGGTCGCGCAGGAACTGACGCACGATGCGCAGCGTCAGAGCGCCGATACGCAGGAACGACATAGCGCAAGCCTCCTGTTGATGACGGTGTTAGTACGAAAACGATGCAAAAAGTGAGCGTTTCCTCAGCCAGCAAGAGAACGCTTTCGTCGCCAGAGTGACAGACGCGGAATCCAGCGGGGTACCTGGGCGCAGTAGTCCTGGTAGGATGCGCCAAACTGTCGCCGCAAGCGCGGCTCTTCATAGAACACGACAAACAGGTGAACAGCCACGAAGACCAGCGCGGCGTAGATGACAAGGCTCAGCGAGTGGAACAGCAGCGCCTCGCCAAGCAAGGCCGTGAGAACGCCCACGTACATTGGGTTCCTCACCACGCGGTATGGGCCTCTTGCCACCAGATGTTTCGGCGGGTCAATCGGGGCGGGCGTCCCCTGGCCTGCAAAGGTAAAATGCCACGCGCACCACAGGTAGATGCCCACACCGATCAGGAAGGGAAGCATCCCAAGCATCCAGAGCGAGCCTATCTCCAGATGAAATCCGCCCTCCTGGGAGGCCAGCAGCCACAAAGGGAAATAGACTATTACCGCGCCGGGAACCAGGACGGTGAACAGTAGTGTCTTTAGCAGTGTCATAGACGTACCTCCCTGTTTGCGTTTCGGTCTCTCTCATTGTGGATGGAGTTCGAAAACTGGTCGGCCTCTAGCCGCTTCTTCTGGGTGGTCGAGATCAACCTGATCAATGTGACGCACAATCCACGCGCCGACCCGTGTCCGCTGGACGCGAGGGCGCAGAACGTCCCGAAAGAACGCAGTGGTTTCTGTCGGCCCTAACTCGACGGCAGTCACCTCTTCTTTTCGCCGTCTCACAGTGATAGTGGCCCGGCCAGCAGCACGTAAATTGCGTACCCAGTTGACTTCGCCGTAGGGGGCCATCAGCCACCGCTTGTCGGAGAACTCGATGACGGTCAAGGGCGTGGTCCGAGGCAGACCGCTCTTGCGACCTCGCACAGTGACAAGCACGTTGGGTCCCATCGGGATGCCAGCAGCCAGGAGCAGCCGGGCTATGGGGTTGAAGATGGGGACGAACCAGGGAAGCCGGGTGGATTTGCTCTGCCCTGCCATAGTGAAAATACCTCCTTGCTTTTAGCGTTCTGAAAGCAATATCTGCTTCAGATAGTCAATGAGGCGCGCGGCCTCAGCCGGATAACTGCGATAGCCGATGTAGCCGTCGGGGCGAATCAGATACAGGCACTCGGCAATCGCGCCGTAGCCTTGATGCAGTGTAAGTTCCGGGTCCAGCAGGATTGCTGCGCGGGACGCGCCGCTGGCAGGCGCAGCCCTGCCTGCCGCGACGAGATAGACGTTGATCTGCTGGCTATAGCTGGCGTTGATGTCATCAGCCAGCCTCGTCAGGCGCTGCCAGGATTCCTCCTGGTGGTCTGTGTCAGCCATAAGCAGGAGCGTGTGCTTTGTACTGCGCAGCGCCTCGAACAGCCGGACGCTGGTCCCATCCGCACGCAGCAGTGAGGTGGCGTCCGGCGCGCGATCACCGGCCCTGGGGCCGCCAATGATGTGTCCGTGATTGAAGCGGCTGTGATGGTATTCGGCGACAATCTGGCTCTTGCGATAGTTGATGCTTAACTCGGAGATTTGTCCGGTCAGGCGCTGCTGGATGAAGTCCTGCTGTACCAGCAGCGGCACAAGCCGGTTGCGGATGTGCTGGGCAATCGGATTGCGCAGCGTTGCGCCTTTGATCATCATATCAGTGGTGCGCATGACGCTTTCAGCGACGGGATGGCGCTCGCTCTCGTAGGTATCGAGCAGCGAAGATGGCGCGTAGCCAGCGGTTACGAGGGCCAGCTTCCAGGCCAGGTTATAAGCGTCCTGAAGGCCGGTATTCATGCCCTGGCCGCCAGCGGGGCTGTGGATATGCGCGGCGTCGCCAGCCAGGAAGGCGCGCCCGTGTCGCGTGTGCGCTGCCTGGCGTAGATGGGTGCGAAACGCGGCCAGCCAGGCTGGATCGCTGGCGGTACTCCCCGCCGGGGCGAATTTGTTGAGATACCCCTGGATCTCTTCCAGAGTCGGGTCTGGCATCTTTTCTTCGCCAGCCTCCGCCGCTGTTTCGAAGATCAGGCGATAGCGCCCGCCGGGCATGGGGAAAGCGGCGAACAGGCCATCCTGGCTCAAAAACAAGTACAATTCATCGTCTGGAAGCGGCCAGTGCAGCTTGACATCGGCCAGCGCGAAGGCTTCAGGATAGGCTGAGCCGCTGAATGGAACATTGAGCCTGTGGCGCACCGCACTGTGCGCGCCGTCGCAGCCGGTCAGCCAGGATGTGGTAACGGTTTCTTCGTGGCTGTCGGCATGGCGAAGCCTGGCAGTGACAGCCTGCTCGTCCTGACTGAAGTCAATCAGTTCTACCTGCCGCTCAACCTGAACGCCCAACTGTTCAAGATGCTGGCTCAAGATACGCTCGGTTTCGCTTTGGGGCAGGTTCAGCATGAAGGGATAAGGCCCATGCAGGTCGTCGAAGCTGATGTGGATGATGCGCTGGCCGTCGGCGTAAATGTTGACGCCGTGTTGCTTGAGACCATGAGCCAGCGCCTCATCGAGAACGCCAATCTGCTCGAAGACCTCCAGCGTTCGTGAGTGCAGACCGAGTGCTTTAGAAGTGGTGCTGGCGTGTGGCAATTTATCAATGATGCGACACGGGACACCATGCCGCGCCAACTCCGAGGCCATCATCAAGCCGGTTGGACCAGCGCCAATGACCAGCGCCGCCGGGGTGTTCTGAGGTACTTCAGCCATTGCTTTGACTCCTCTCCTTTAAGAATAGGCGCGAGTGATTCACGCCTGGCCCCTGGTGCGGGTGGCGAAGTACAGGAAGGCTTCTTCCATCGTCTCTTTGCCAGAGAGCGTGGTGAGTTCGTTGGGTTGACCTTCGGCCAGCAGCGCGCCAGAGCGCATCAGGCCGAGGTGATGGCAGCGCGAGGCTTCGTCCAGATGATGGGTGGAGACAACGATAGTAACACCCTGGGCGTTCAGCCGGATAAAGTGGTCCCAGAAGGCCAGGCGCAGTTCAGGATCAATGCCAACGGTTGGCTCGTCCAGCAGCAGCAAGCGTGGCTGATGAATCAAGGTGCTGGCAAGCAGCACCCGCTGCTTCATGCCGCCGCTGAGGGTCTCAACGATGCTGCGCGCGCGGTCAACGAGGTCAACCGTCTCAAGTACGGCGCTCACGCGCTGCTGAAGTGGCTGGCCGCGCAGCCCATAGATGCGGCCAAAGAACTCCAGGTTTTCGCGGATGGTCAATTCCTGGTAAAGCGCGTTGTTCTGCGTCATATAGCCAATATCTTTGGCGATCTGGCGGTTGGGCATGCGCTGCCCCAGGATGCGCACCTCGCCAGCGGTGGGCCTGGTCAGCCCAACAATAATACGAATCAGCGTGGTCTTGCCGGAGCCGTTAGGGCCGATCAATCCGTAGGTTTCTCCGGGGCGGATGTTCATGGTGAAGTTGTCAAGCGCGCGCAGTTTCCCAAAATCCTTGGTGACGCCGCGAATAGCGACCAGTGGCTCGGCGCTGCTCGCGGCCTTCAAGCTGATGTCAGCATTCTCTGGACCATGAGGCGCGGGTGTTGGCGAACTGGCGGACATGCTGCGAACCTCCTCGTTGATATTAACTAATTGGTCAATCAAATCAAGGCTCAAAAAAAGCGGTCCTAATCGGGCCGCATGCCACGCAGAAAGATGCCAACAAGGGTGTTGACGATCTCATCGGCTGAGTAGCTCAGCATTTTCGCATCACCCAGGAACCGCCGTCGGACGAGGCTTGCCATCAGGCCCGCCAGGAAGGTTTGCGCGCAAAGGGTAGGATCGCCCTGTCTGAGCCGCCCCTGCTCCATCTGCGCGGCAAGATAGCGGGCCAGTGTCTCCAGCAGCCGGTTGATGTTCGTGTTCGCCAGTGTGCGAATGTGTTCAGAGTAGGCAGCCTCGCCCACAAAAACCTTGAAGATGTTCATAGCATCCTGGTTATCCAGTCGGCTGAGTCCGTAGTGAGCCAGTATTGGCAAGACCTGTTCGGGTGGGAAGGTTTGCATATGATCCAGGGGGAGTGGAAAGGCTCCTGGCGCCAGGCGATTCTCCAGTATAGCAAAGAACAGATCTTCTTTGTTTCTAAAGTAAAAATAGATAAGCCCAGGCGAAACACCGGCTGCGTCGGCAATATCCTGATTGGTTGCGCCCTTGAACCCCTTATCTGCAAATACTTTCAGGGCAGCTTCAAGAATCTGGCTGCGGCGTTCTTCAGTTGGTGGTCCTGGCTTGCGAGGCATCCGTCCGGTCTCCTGTATGCCTGAATTGCACGTTACTTATTAACTAATCAATTAACAACATTCTACCTTACGATGCGCGCTTTGTCAAGAGGATAGGGCGCGGTTCTACCAAAAAGCGGGGGCCACCTGTACCGCCGCCGTCTCGGCGGCGAACGCTGCGCCAGGGCGAGCGTTCGCCCGCCAGGCCACGGCGCCAGCAGGCCAACGTTGGCCGCCGAGACGGCGGCGCTACCAGCGGCAACCCCCGATCATTGGTGGAACCGGGGGCGCTCTTTTGGGGAAATCGCGGTTGATGCGCCCTGAGAGCCAATGGCTGACCCTGGTAAGCAAAGAGCCAGAGAAGCGTTACGACTTGCCAGGCTCAACCGTTGAATAATCAAAGCCCCTTGTCTGGATGCTCGGCAGGTTCATCCCTGCTGATCGGGCGGGGTTCGTGGGGGCGACTCCAGAAAGAAAGTGTACAACGCGCTATGCGAGTTTCTCCACGTGGGCGAGCCATTCTGCACCCGATTTCAGCAGAGACGGCGAGCGAGCGCACCTATCGGCCTGGTGATTTTGTTTTGACGCGCAGCAAGGGCGCTCTGGCGCGGGCGATGGGCCTGGCAACCGCCAGCCGATTGAACCAGGCGGCGCTGATTGTGGACAGCAGCGGCGGACTGATTGAGGTCAATCCGTTTTTTGTGACAACGTGGGGTGGGCTGCGTCGCTCGCACATCAATGAATATCTGGAGCGTGGCGCGCCGGTCCTGGTGGGTTATGTGGAACTGCTGGATGGCACGCGCGATGAGGTGGTGCGCTTTGCCGAGCAGATGCTGCGCGAGCAGCGCCGCTTTAGCGAGTGGCAGTTCGCCGGGCTGCTCTTGCACCTGGGCATTGGGGTTGCGCCGCGCAACCTGACCGGCACGTTTCGCGCGCTGCGCCCTTTGCATGCGCTCTTCGATCATCACGCGCTCGTCTTGAAAGAGGAGAACATCTTTACCTCCGCTGAACTGGTGGCGCGGGCGCTGGAACGTGGCGGGTTTCTGTGGGGGAAAGACCCGGCCTATATGACTCCGGCTGACCTGTTGGAACGCTTTTGCCCGCCAGGACGAAACCAGGAACTGCAACGGGCGATTACGCCAGGAGCTATTTCGGCCAGGGTACGCGCTCCGGTGCGCTCTGGCGGCCCACAGCGAATGATGCGCGTGGGAACCGCTGGCGCCGGGGCAGCGCCGCTCGGCGAGGCGCCTGAAAGTGAAGCAGCGATCACGGCGCCAGCGAGTTCAGGCGGATCGCGCATCCTCCATCCACAGGAGCAGATGGCCTGGGGCGTAGGAGCGATTCTTCTAGGTGGCCTGGTGGTCACGCTTGGGCTGGGCTGGGCCGCGCGTGCGCTGAAGATGACAAGGTATAAATAGGCGGCAAGAGCCTTCTCCTCTTCAGCGGGTCGCTGCGCCGAGCAGGTCAAGCTGCTGTTCCAACCACGCGATGATATGCGCCTTGTCCTTATGCTCTGGCGCGATCCTTTCCCACAACTCCGTAAAGTAATCGTGAAAGGCGTGGACAATGGTTGACTCGTTGATGACCAGTTCGATCATAATGTCCTTGCCGGTCCTATCGGTGGACCAACTCAACATCAGGGCCGTATGCTGCCCGGCAACCTCCCAGAACATTTCGCTTGGCACAAACTGCTCTTCCTCCTCATCAATGATTGCAAGCTCGTAATGCTCATGTGTTCGCAGCAGATGAATCGCATACTCTAGCTGCTGGCGCCGCGCCTTTTCGGAGAGGGTGAAGCCTGGGGGGAGTCGATCATTGCGAGGCGCTTCTCCATGATGGATCAACCGTTCGATGCCCCGGCGGGCGCAAATATCCCGATAGGGGTGTACGGCGACGTTTGCCTGGAAGGCTGTCTGCCTGCGAAACTGACACTCCAGCGCGGCGTTGAGGGGCACACCGCTCTCAGCAATGACCTGGGCCAACAGCGCGCCCTGGCGGTACCATGCGGGCGGCTCCGTCAGAAAAGTGAAGCCATCCTTGACAGCCAGCCTGCCGCCAGGCTGATCCTCGGCGTCAGCATATGCCTGCCAGATATTGGCTCCGTCCTCCGGCAGATAGATATGCGTCAGCGGCTGGCTCATGGCGTAAAGCTGGTCGAAATGCGTGTGAAACAATTCGATCTGCTCAAGATCATGGGCCAGCAGCGCGGCATCGGCGCGGCGCGGATTCTGGGTCGCAAAGAAAAGCATGGCTGCGGTCTTGGGAACGATCAGCAGGTCGTAGGGCGGCGCGAGCGTGCCGTAGGAGTTCATATAGTAGGGAAAATAACGGCCTGTGCCAAGCAACCTGAGTATATTCTCTACCAACAAGATAGAGCGCCGTATGTCTTGATCGATCCGCCAGAGGTGACAGACCTGCCAGCCTCGTTGCAGCACGCTCTGGAGCGCCTTCATATAGCGATCCTGAAGCTCAGGGAAGTCGCTATAGGCGTCTTGCGCCCCCTGAAAGGTGAGCATCACGGTGTTGTTCTGGTGCGGTGGAAGTGGCGCGAGGGCTTCTAACAGGCTGATGATGGCCTCCAGAATGGCAGGCCGTCCCCAGATCACTCCACTAGGCCTGGCTGCCAGAGGCTGAAGCGAGGACAGCGCCGCCGTGCTGCTTCCATTTGCTTGCGGGCGAGGCGCTGCCTGGCGCAGCAAACGTTCTACGGCTGCGCTGTCGTGGCGGGTTCTTGGCCGTTGCTCCATTGGCCTGCTCAGGGAGAAGATTTGCGCTTCTTTCAGTTGGCTGAGTTCTGCCTGACTCAGATGCAGCTTGAACGCGATCTCGTCGCAATAGGCGGTGTCCAGCTTGGGAATGGCTTTATTGTGCAGCCAGCGATACACCAGGGCCGGATCAATGCTCAGCATGGTGGCGAGACGTGAGCCGGAACACTCTCGCTCGTGCAGAAGCTGAGTTAAATAGTCCCCGAATCGTATGCTACTCATGCTTGCCAATACCTCCTTTGCTGCTGCATAGCAGAGCTGCGCCACGGCTTCTGCTGCTTCCCTGCCAGTCGTATCTGTGACTTTTCTCTCCTGATAGGACACTTTTGGCCTGGAAATACACTGTATTTTGCCTGGCAGCGGATTACACTTGAGTTGGCGTATGCAAAGAAGCTGCGCACCCACTTCACCCCAGGTCGGGCCGGGCTTCAGTGTAGAGGGCGAAGCGGCCTGTATCTGGATCGAGTGAGCAGCCCTTGCCTCGGCCCGCCTGGAGGCTTATGGGGCGCCGTGCCGTAGCCTCCCTTTCTTCACTATAGAATACGAAAGGAGGATTCGCTAACTCACTTTTCCCAACAATGGATGGCTTCGTCTTCAAGGGGTATGTCCTGGATTATCCTGGTTTCTTGCATCACTGAAGCATGTTTGCACTGGTTGTTTCCTTTTAGTGAGGGAATTTGAGTCATTGGTAGGAGACTATCTATGAAAGCCCTGCTCGGGTCGAAACTCAACCTGGCGCTGACCATCCTCGCGGTTCTGGCGGCGCTGATGGCGCTGACGGCGGTCGCGCTGACCCACCCCATATCCTCCCACGCAGCGAGCCAGACGTTTCCCGCCAGGGGCAATCTGGATTGTAACGGCTTTAGCACCGTCCAGAAACCCCTGCGGGCGGTGAATTTCTGCACCGATCCGCAGTATGAGGGCGAGCGCGCCTATGACAACGGACATTATATCGGCCATGATGAGCCTGCCGCTCAGTTTTATTCCAATGTGGCCGGCTCAGGCAATAATGTCCAATATACCCTGACCCTGCCCAGAGAGCGCCCGCTGCCAGCTACGCAGTCCTTCCAGAATGAGCCGACGTTCTGGTTTAGCATGGCCCTGTGCGATCCCAACTCTTTCCCCAATGGGGCCTGCATCCCTGATAGCGACCAGAATAACCCCAATCGGGCTGGCTCGGCCTTCCTCGAAATGCAGTTCTACCCGCCAGGCTTCGCCCCGGTGATTAGCTGCGATCTCACCCACTGGTGCGCTTCGCTGCACATCAACAGCCTTGAGGTTGATCCGACCACGGGCGATCTCAATCCCGCCTGCTTTGAGCCAACCAACTTTGCCTTCGTGCAGCGCGATGGGATTCCCACCGGCCCGGCTGGCCCCGACACCGCCAACGATTCCACCTTCACGCCCAATGCGCAGACTTTGTTGATGAATCAGGGCGATACCCTGCGCATCACGATCAACGACACGCCTGGCGATGTCTTCGGCGGTGTCACCGAGCGCATTGATGATCTGACCACGCACCAGAGCGGCTTTATGATCGGCAGCGCGCACAATGGCTTCCGCACGCTGAATCCGCATACCTGCGTGGGGACCGATTTCAGCTTCCACCCGGAGTTCTCATCTGCCAAATTCGGGAACTTTGTAGCCTGGGCCGCGTTGCAGGCCAATATCGGTTTTTCTGACGAGATCGGCCACTGGGAGAATGGGACCGGCGATGGGGACGCGGATGACGCCGGGTGTTTCCCCGCCAGCCCAACGGCCTTGCTGGCCGGGTGTGTTGGCGAGGATGACGACTTCGACGGCACTTCCTACCAGGCGGATTATCCCGATGGGACCAAGAACAACGCCACAGCGTGGACGTTCACCGCGCCGCGCTTTGCTGCTACCGGGAGCACGCACTATAAGGGGCGCTATCCCATTATGCAGCTTGAGACGGAGGTAGCGGCCTCCGAGACTACTTGCAACTTCGCCAATGGGGTAGGTTGCACAGTACCGCCGGCTGGCGCAGCCTTCTATCCCTTCTACAGCGTAGCGCATCATGGGGACGACAGGTGCGTCTTCGAGTTTGGCAACCTCACGCATGGGGTCAATGACTTTGGCAAAGACGCCCAATATGGCACACCCAACCTGGCCTGGTTCGCTGGAACCCTGAGCAGCGGCCCACAGGTCAATGCCTGCCTGTGAGTCGTCCCAGGAGCATCAGGCATTCCTCGATCTGACACAAAAGGGGCAACCAGCACCCTCTGGTTGCCCCTTCTCTTTCTCACAGGCGCCATCCATGCGCAGCACAGTGGCTCTGCCAGCCACGTCAAAAAGCAGGGCCAGGGAGATATAGTCCCCTGTCCCTGCTGTTGTGTCACGCTCTGAATCAGGTTGGTGAAGCTTAGCCGCCAGTCTCCTGCGGCGGCTGTGGTGCGCGGCGGGGGCCATGCCGACGCCGCACCGTTTCGGCTACTTTGAGCCGACCAATGGCGCGCTGCAAGGAGCCTTCCAGCGCGCCCCGATCAACATCAGTCTCGCGCTGTTCCAGCGAGACCTGCGCGCGGCGGCGCGCCTCTTCAGCGCGGGCCGTGTCTATGTCTTCGGCGCGCTCTGCCGCGTCGGCCAGCACCGTCACGACGTTATGATAGACTTCCATAAAGCCGCCAGCGACGAAGAGGGCTTCTTCATCGCCGCCGTACTTGATGCGAAGCTCGCCCGCCTGAAGCAGCGTCAGCAGCGGCGCGTGGCGCGGCAGGATGCCCAGCACGCCCTCCGAGCCAGGGGCCACGACCATATCGGCCTCGCCGCTGTAGACGTTGCGATCTTGCGTGACCACCTCCACATGCAGGGTCAGTCCGCTTGCCATAGTGCGCTCCTTTGGCCCTACCGGCCCTGTTCCTTCTCGTAGGCTGCCACGACATCATCAATGCCGCCCACCATATAGAAGTACTGCTCAGGGATGCGGTCGTGCTTACCGTCAAGCACTTCCTGGAAGCCGCGAATCGTCTCCTTGAGGGAGACATATTTGCCTTCGCGGCCCGTGAACGCCTGGGCGACGAACATGGGCTGCGAGAAGAATCGCTCGATCTTGCGGGCGCGGGCAACGGTCAACTTGTCGTCGTCGGAGAGTTCGTCCACGCCCAGAATGGCGATAATGTCCTGCAAGTCCTTATAACGCTGGAGGACTTTCTGGACGGCGCGGGCCGTGTCGTAATGCTCCTGGCCGACGACCAGCGGGTCCAGCACGCGGCTGGTGGAGGCCAGCGGGTCCACCGCCGGATAGATGCCACGCTCGGTAAGGGCGCGCTCCAGCACAATAGTGGAGTCCAGATGGGCGAAGGTCGTCGCAGGAGCCGGGTCGGTGTAGTCGTCGGCAGGCACAAAGATGGCCTGCATCGAGGTGATTGACCCCTTCTTGGTCGAAGTGATGCGCTCTTGCAGCGCGCCCATCTCTTCGGCCAGGTTGGGCTGATAGCCCACCGCTGAGGGCATGCGGCCCAGCAGAGCGGAGACCTCAGAGCCAGCCTGGGTGAAACGGAAGATGTTGTCAATGAAGAGCAGCACGTCCTTGCCTTCGACATCGCGGAAATATTCCGCAATGGTCAGGCCGCTCAGGCCGACGCGCAGCCGCGCGCCCGGTGGCTCGTTCATCTGGCCGAAGACCATCGCCAGCTTATCCAGCACGTTGGCTTCGGTCATTTCGTGGTAGAGATCGTTGCCTTCGCGGGATCGCTCGCCCACACCGGCAAAGACGCTGTAGCCGCCGTGTTCCAGGGCGATGTTATGAATCAGTTCTTGAATGATGATCGTCTTGCCGACGCCAGCGCCGCCGAAAGTGCCGACCTTGCCGCCTTTCATGAAGGGGGCGATCAGATCGATCACCTTGATGCCCGTCTCGAAGACTTCCATTTCGGTAGCTTCTTCTTCGAGGGTCGGCGCGGGCCGGTGAATCGGCCAGCGGGGCGCGTCGGTGACTTCCGGCAGGTTGTCCACCGCCTGGCCGAGTACGTTAAAGATGCGGCCCAGGGTTTTGGGGCCGACAGGCACCGTGATGGGGCCGCCGGTGTCAATGGCGACTTCGCCGCGCTTCATGCCGTCGGTTGGTCCCATTGCCACGCAGCGTACCCAGTTGTTGCCCAGGTGCTGCTGCACTTCGAGTGTCAGCGGCTTCTCGACGCCTTCAATATGGGTTTCGACGGCGTTATAGATAGGTGGAAGCTGGTCGGGTGGAAACTCAATATCCACGACAGCGCCCAGCACCTCCACGATGGTCCCTTTGGTTGGGGCGGAAACGGCCATGATGACCTCCTGGCATGGACGTGGCGACGAGATAGCGTCCATCCCATCGCCGCGCCAACACACTATTGACTGGCGCCCGCCACCACTTCGAGAATCTGCGTCGTGATGGCTTGCTGGCGCGCTTTGTTATACGTGAGCGTGAGATCGCCCACCAGTTCAGTGGCGTTATCGGTTGCGTTTTTCATGGCAACCATCTGCGCTGACCACTGGCTGGCAAGCGATTCAAGTATCGCCTGGTAAATTAACGTCTCGACATAGCGGGGCAGCAGCTCCGCGAAGAGCGTGGCTGGATCAGGCTCGAAGATATACTCTTCGATATGCCCTTCCTCGGTCTGCGTGGGCGGCTGCACCGGCAGAAGTTGCACCGTGACCGGCTGCTGGCTCGCCGTCGAGATAAACTTCGCGTAAATAAGGTCAACGCGATCTACTTCATTATTGAGATAGGCGTCGGTGGCGACGCGCGCGATGGCGCGCACCAGACTGACATCAGGCTGGTCGCCGTACTGCACAAATTCACCGAGCAGATGCTGGCCGGTACGCAAGACAAAATCGCGCCCCTTGCGCCCGATGGCGACAAAGCTGCCGCGCTCGTTCTGGGCGCGGCCATTGCCGCTCTGCGCGGCGCGAAGCTCGTCCAGCACAGTCTGCGCCGCGTGCCGGTTCAGGTTGCCGGGCAGTGCGCCGCAAAAGCCGCGATCTGGCGAGACGAGGACAACGCCCAGGTTGCGCAGGGGCCGCTCTTGCATAAGCGGCTGCGGTTCATCCAGCCCGCCTGCCAGGGCCAGCCGCGAAAGCAGGCGCTGAAGCTCGTTGGCATAGGGCCGGGCCGCCAGCACGCGCTCCTGGGCGCGGCGCATCTTGCTGCTGGCGACCAACTGCAAGGCGCGGGTACTCTGCGCGATATTCTTGACTGAACGAATGCGCCGCTTGATGTCGCGGAGTGTTGCCATACTTCCTCCTTCGCCCTACCCCTGAAAGCCTGGACGCTGGCGCTGCGACCCCGCCCAGACTGGCATGAGGTTTTCTGAGGCGCTCTTATTGCGGCGCAGACTTCTTGAACTCGACGACAGCCGCGCGCAGTTGCTCGAACTGCTCGCTGCTGATCTTCTTCTGGTTGGTAACAGTGGTTTCGTATATATCCTGGCCGATCTCAGGATGCGTAGCGTCCATGTAGCGGTGGAAAGCTTCTTCCCATTCCGCCACTTTTTCCACCGGCACATCATCGAGGTAGCCGTTGCCAGCCACCCACAGAATCATGATCTGGTGCTCAACTGGCATCGGCCTATACTGCGGCTGCTTCAGGATTTCCGTCTGGCGCTGGCCGAGATCAATGCGCGCTTTGGTGGCTTTGTCCAGATCGGAGGAGCCGAATTGGGCGAAGGCAGCCAGTTCGCGGAACTGGGCCAGGTCCAGCTTGAGCGTGCCTGAAACCTGCTTCATGCCGGGCGTCTGGGCGTTCGTACCCACCCGCGAGACGGAGATGCCGACGTTCAACGCCGGACGCTGGCCCGCGTTGAACAGGTCAGGCTCCAGGTAAATCTGACCATCGGTAATCGAGATCACATTGGTGGGGATATAGGCCGCCACGTCGTTGCCCTTCGTTTCGATGATGGGCAGCGCCGTCAGCGATCCGCCGCCGTAGTCCTCGTTGAGACGCGCGGCGCGCTCCAGCAGGCGAGAGTGCAGATAGAACACGTCACCAGGGAAGGCTTCGCGCCCTGGAGGACGGCGGATGATAAGCGAGATATTGCGATAGGCTTCGGCGTGCTTGGTCAGGTCATCATAGATGATCAGCGCGTCGCGGCCTGTCTCCATAAACTCTTCGCCCATCGCGCAGCCTGCGTAGGGGGCCAGATACTTCAGCGGGGCGGGATCGGACGCGCCTGCCGCCACGATGATCGTATACTCCATCGCGCCGTATTCCTTGAGAATCTCGCGGATGCGGGCGATCTGGAAGTTCTTCTGGCCGATAGCGACATAAATGCACAGAAGGTTTTTGCCCTTCTGATTGATGATGGTGTCAATGGCGATAGCCGTTTTGCCCGTCTGGCGATCACCGATAATCAGTTCGCGCTGGCCGCGCCCGATGGGGATCAGGGCGTCAATCGCCTTGATGCCCGTCTGGACGGGGACGTTCACCGATTTGCGGGTGATGACGCCAGGGGCCACGCGCTCGACGGGGCGGCGCTTCGTGGTGTTGATCGGGCCAGCGTCGTCAATCGGCTCGCCCAGCGGATTCACGACGCGGCCCAGCAGGGCGTCGCCCACCGGCACTTCGATGATGCGGCCAGTGGTGCGCACCTCGTCGTCTTCGTGAATCTGAGTAAAGTCGCCCAGGATGGTGATGGCGACGGTTTCTTCTTCCAGGTTAAAGGCCATGCCCATGATACCTGTGCGTGGAAACTCGACCAGTTCGAGATAACGCACGCCGCTGAGGCCATAGGCGCGAGCGATGCCATCGCCCACTTCAATGACGGTACCCACGCTGACCAGCGAGGTTTCAGCGCCAGCGCCGTCAAATTGGGTGATGCGTCGCTTGATTACTTCAGTGATTTCATCAGCGATTGCCATAGTTGTATCTCCTCAGCGCTTTGGCCGATTCCCATTCCCTGATTTATTACCCGCTCGCTTGCCAGGAGACGCCTGGTCACTGGATGATTGCCCATTGGCTTTGCCTGCTGGCGCAGAGGGCTTCGCAGGAGCCGCCGGGCTATCCGGGCCATGCCCATTGCCCAGCGTTGCTGCCACAGCCCCATCATCTGGGCCGCCTGTGCCGCCGCGAATGATCTGGTCGCGCAAGAGCGCCAGACGGCGGCGCACGCTGCCATCAATCAAGGTGTCACCGATCTGAGCGGTAATGCCGCCCAGAATGGCCGGGTCCACTCTGGTCTCCAGGCTGATCGTTTTGCCGGTGAGCGCCTGCAAGTAGTCTGCGACCTCCGCTTGCTGTGACGCGGCCAGCGGGACAGCACTGGTGACGATGGCAGTAGCCCGGTTGTGATAGTCGTTGAGTTGTTGATCGAACGCCTCAGCGACTTTCGGCCCCAGTTCTACCAGTTCGCGCTCCACCAGCAGCGACGCCAGGGCGAACGCCTGCGGCGTGACCCGCTTTTCCAGCAGGTCACGCACAATAGCTTCCTTGCGCGCGAAGGGAATCCTTGGCTGGCGCAGGATAAACGCGAGTTTACGATTGCTATACGCTTCCGCTATGAGATGCAGGTCACTCTGCCAGCGGTCCAGCGTGCCTTGCTGGACGCCGAGATCGAAGACGGCCTCAGCATAGCGGCGCGCTACCGCTCCCTTTAGCATTGCAGTTCCTTTGCTTGCGCCACGAACTCGTCAACCAGGCGGCGGTGGCCCGCATCGTCGAGCGAAGCGTTGACCACCTGCCCGGCAGCCAGGATAGCGAGGTCGGCGACCTGGCTGCGTAGCTGCGCCCGCGCCTGCGCCACTTCCTGCTGGATGCGTACCTGCGCCTGCTGAACGATCTCGTTGGCGCGATTGTGGGCCTGCTGCTCGATCTCCGCCCGCACATGCTCCGCCGCCTGCGTGGCCTGGGCCAGCGTGTGCGCGGCTTCCTTGCGAGCCTCATCAAGCATCTGCGCTACCTGTATTTTTGTCGCTGCCAGTTCTTGCTGCGCCCTGGCGGCGTTATCAACGCCTTCCTTGATGACCGCTGTGCGCTTATCCAGCGTCTTCATGATCGCTGGGAAGACCCACTTCGACAAGACGAAGAAGAGGATCAGAAAGCTGACGATCTGCGACGCGAGGAACCAGGCATTAATACCCAAACCATTCTCCAATGGTGGCCCCTCCTTTCTTCTTGAAGAGGTTGGTAGGCGACACTACTTCAACAAGGTGGGGCCAAGGAAGAAGACGAGCAGCGCCACCACCAGCGCGTAGATCGACACAGCTTCGGCGAACACAATCGCCAGAATCATGTTGGTACGGATCATACCCGCAGCTTCGGGGTTGCGGCCCATAGCACTGAGCGCGGGGCCAGCCATCAGGCCGATGCCGATGCCGGGGCCGATAGCGCCGATGCCGATAGCCAGGGCGGCTGCAAGAGCAATGGTTTGCATGGAAAAGGTTCTCCTTCTCGAAAATACGTATCTTGTGGTTGATTGTCTTGATTGCACTCAGGAAAAGTGCGATTCGCCTCTATTTCACCTCCGCCCGAAGGCGCAGGAGTGGGCGCAGCTAGTGCGCGACGCTCTCAACGGCTGCCCCGCCGCGATGTTCCTCGCCGTGTCCTTCCTCACCTCCGTGTGCCGTCGTACCCAGGGTCATGAAGACGAGCGTGAGCATGGCAAAGACGAACGCCTGGACCAGCCCGATCAGCACTTCCAGCAGCAGGAAGGGGACCGGACCCAGCGCCGGGATCAGGAACGCCATGACCAGCAGCAGCACGTCGCCAGCGAAGATGTTGCCAAAAAGACGGAAGCTAAATGAGATGACGCGCGCCAGTTCCAGAACGGCTTCCAGAATGCCAACGAAGAGGCCGATGGGGCCATCGCGCAAGGTGAAGTAGCGCCCAAGCTGAAGCTTCGGGCCAAGCATGCGGAAGCCGTAAATCTGGGTAGCGATGACCGAGATGATCGCCAGGCCAATCGTCATATTCAGATCGGTAGAAGCCGGACGCACCCAGGGCGTGATGGCGTTGGAATCGGCCTTCTGGTAGAGGAAAACGCCCAGAAATGGATGGACGTTGGGATGATTGATCGTTCCGATTGACTCGACGAATGGGATCAACTCCAGGTAGTTGGAGACGAGGACAAACAGGAAGATAGTGCAAACCAGCGGGAAGAACTTCCTGCCGCGCTCGCGTCCGGCAACCTCTTCGCAGAGGTTCAGAATCTGCTCGAAGACCCACTCAAAGAAGTTTGAGACGCCACGCGGGACCAGCGAGAGATTGCGTTTTGCCAGAAAGCCAATGGCAAGCACAACGATGACGCTGAACCACGTGGCGAGGAGGGTATTGGAGACGGGCATAGGCCCGATGTAGAACAATAAATCTGGAGCGATCTTGATGTCCGGCAGATTCCAGAACATCCGAATTCCCCCTTCCTGCCGGGCCGCCACCTACATTCTGATGTTCCGACCGCTCCCCCTAGTTCTACATGTACAGCGGGCAACATCCGCTGGCGGCGGAAGTCCCGCTGCTAGCTTAGTAAGGAGATGAGCCTGATAAGCCCATACACGCCAGCGGCCAGGCCAAGCAGCAGCCCGATTAGTGTCGCTATTGGCACAGAATCGTGGAAGACTTGCGAGTCAAGATACCAACCGATGATCGCGCCACCAACCAGGGGCGTGATAATACCAAAGGCTACCTGGCTGGCAACGGCAAAAGCATTAATAGACGAGCGATCTAGCCCGTTGTTTACTTGTCGATTGTTCTTGTTCTTCATCGAATTATCTGGCGTCCACGCTGTGCGCCGCTGGGATTGTAGCACAAAGTTTGAGTGTGTGCAAATATCTGCGCCCAATCAGATTAAGCCGCGCTCGCGGGCCATATTCGCCGCCTGGGTTCGATTGGCCGCGTGCAGCTTGATTAAGATGCTGGAGACATGGTTTTTGACGGTGCCTTCCGCCAGCACAAGCCGGGCGGCAATATCACGATTGCTGGCTCCCAGCGCCAGCAGTTTGAGAACATCCAGTTCGCGCTGGCTGAGTTCCTCCTCTTCGGGGGAAGCTCCTTTAGCAGACGCTCCGCGTCGGCCAAACTCCATGAGCAGCTTGGTAGCAACCTTGGGCTGAATAAACGATTCGCCCTGGTGGACGCGACGAATCGTGGCGGCCAGGTCGTTGGCCGGAGTGTCTTTGAGCAGATAGCCCATCGCGCCCGCTTTGATGGCCTCGAAGACGTAATCGTCGTTATCAAAGGTGGTCAGGATAACGACACGCGTGGCCGGAAGAGTGGCGCTGATGGCCGCAGTGGCCTGGACGCCGTTTTGTTTGGGCATCTGAATGTCCATCAAGACGATGTCGGGCGAAAGCCTGCTCGCCTGGCGCACCGCTTCTTCGCCGTCGCTGGCCTCTCCGATGATCTCGAAAGGAGGGGAGTCGCTGTCCAGTTCAAGGATCGTTTTTAATCCCTCACGCATCAAGGTCTGATCTTCACAAAGCAGGATGCGAATGGGGCGCTGCTCTTGCATGGTGAATCCTCAATTCAAGGCAGCCGAGCGTGGCAGACTGGCTTCGACGATAGTTCCTCTATTGGGGCGAGAGGTGAGGCTCAAGCGCCCGCCCAGGGCTTCGACTCGCTCGCGCATGCCGGTGATGCCGTAATGGCCTGGGGGGCTGGAGGGCCGGTTAGGCTGCGTCTCGGCTGATCGCTGTCCGGCGGTGACGAGCGCGGGCAGGCCCACGCCGTCATCTTCAACCTGGAGGGTGATTGTTTCTTCGTAGCGCAAAAGGCTGAGTGTGACGGCATGGGCGTGGGCGTGCTTTTCAATATTGGTGAGCGCCTCGGCCCCGATGCGATAGAGCGCCTCGCGGACGGGGGTGGAGATGTCGCCCAGGTCCGGCTCGATGTGATAGATCATGTGAAAGCCAGCGCGCTCGCTGCTTTCGCGGGCGCGTCGGGCCAGCATTTCAGCGATGGATTGCTGGGTGGGCATGGGCAGGCGCAGATTCGCCAGCGAGGCGCGCATCTCGCTCATGGTGCTGCGAACAATTTCTTTGGTCACTTCGATTTCGTGATCGGCGCGCTCAGGATTGACCGCGCGCAGCCGCTGGGCGGCCTCCAGCTTGACGGCAATCAGCACCAGGGCGTGTCCGATGGTGTCGTGCATCTCGCGGGCCAGCCGCCCGCGCTCGGAGATCACCGCCATTTCGGCCTCGCGTTCGGCGGAAAGCTCAAGCTGGCGGTGCGCGTCGGCGAGCTGGCGGTGCGCGTCCTCCAGGGCGCTGAAGACGTGTTCACGCTCAACACGCTCGCGCCTCAACCGACTGGAGGTGTAGGTCGTATAGCCAACGCTTAAGATGCCCATGCCCATCGAGATAGCGATCCAGATGATGGCTTCCGGCGGTGGGCCTGTGGTCCAGATCAGCGCGTAAAACACGCCGAGAATGCTCAGCCCCGCCGGGAGCAGCGCCAGGGGAAACCGGAACATGCCCAGCGCCATGCCGAACGTTGCCCAGAACATCCAGCCCATCATCGGACTCAGCGCAGTCATCAGGCAGATCGTCACAAAGACCCATCCCCAGCGGGAGAGCGCGGTCCGCCAGGGTATCGGCCAACTGCCGATGACCATATGCTTTTTGCGGGCGTGCTTCACGGCCCAGGCAGCGTACCAGGAGAGATAGCCGATGGAGAGGAGGATAAGCGCCGCTCCTCTCCAGGTGTAGAGCATATCTGGCTGATCCGCGAAGGCGCCAACGAGGCAGTAGGCGAGCAGGCCGACGGTAACGAGCAGCCAGAAAAGAGTTTCTCTGCGGCTTGATCGGCTCAGACGTTCTAGCTCCGTCACGGGCGCCTCCTTAACTCTGGTTACGTCGTGTTACGACCAGCGGAAGAAACGAGCGGAAATCACCAGGGCTACGATAAAGTATATCCCAAGTCCGGCCAGGTCAACCAGCGGATTGTTGAGGGTGGTCCCTGCCTGCGAGACATTGCCCACAATCATCGCCGGGCGCAGCACATCCACCATCAGGAAGCCCGGCAGGGCGCGGCCAACCTTCTGAACAGCATCTGGCATGATAGAGAAAGGAATGTAGATGTTGCTCAAGAAGACGAGCGGCAGGTTGATGATCTGCGAGATGATATTGGCCGTCTCGAAGCGCGGCGAGACGGCGGCAATAAACTGACCGATGGTAATAAAGACCACCGCGCCGATCAGGATAAAGGCCACATCCAGATACCAGCCGCTGCTTTCAGGATACGCCTGGAAGGCGATGGCCGCGATAATCAGCGCCAGCACGACCTGCATTGCCACCACCACCAGTTGAATGACGATGCGCGCCAGCAGATACTGTGAAACGGGCATGGGTGTCGCCTGGATACGGCGAAAAACGCCGTTTTCCCGCAGCATGACCATCGGCATCGAATTAAAGATGCCGTTCGTGGCGATGCTGATCGTGATGATGCCGGGCAGCAGCCAGAGGGCGGTATTGATCCCGCCAGTCTGGGCTGTGCCGGTCACGTTCGTGCCGCCCTTGAAAATGTAGCCAAAGAACAGGAACAGCACCATTGGGAAGATCAAGTTGAAGAACGTTGCTGTACGGTTACGGATGGTTCCCAGGAAGACCATCTTCAAGGAAATGAAAAAACGTTTCACGTGAAACACTCCTTATATCATCTCTCGTTTATCGTCTATCGCTCTCATCCATCGGCTTGGCTGATGTTCAAGCGTTGCCCGCTGGCCTGGCGCTAATCACGAATCTTGCGCCCCGTCATCGAGAGAAAGACATCTTCCAGATTGGGCTGGCGGATGTTGACATTGCGGATGGAGCGTCCCGCCCCGACGGCGATCAGTTGCAGGTCGGCCAGCGTCTGCTGCGATTGCGTCGTCTGAACCTCTAGCTGCCCGCCGTCATAGCTGACCGAAGAGACACCGGCCAGGACTTTGATCCTGGCGATATGCTCCGGGTCCAGTTCCACGTCGGCGCTCAAGGTTGCGGCTTCGCCAAGCTGGCTGGTGAGGGCGTGCGGAGTATCGAGCGCCAGAATCTTGCCGTGATCAATGATGCCAATGCGCTTGCACAGGACTTCGGCTTCTTCCATATAGTGGGTCGTCAGAATGACGGTGCGGCCCTCTGAACGCATGCGGCGGATGCTGTCCCATATGCCGCGCCGCGCCTGCGGGTCCAGGCCGGTGGTTGGCTCGTCCAGCACGACAATACGTGGATCGTGCGCAACGGCCAGCGCCAGCGCCAGCCGCTGACGCTGCCCGCCCGATAATTGATTTGCCTTTGATCGGGCTTTCTCCTGAAGATCAAAGTGTTCCAGATAGCTGATGATCTGTTTGCGGCTGAGAAAGACGTTGTAGAAGCTGGCGTAGAGTTCGACCAGTTCAGCGCAGGTCAGGTCAGGGAACAGGGTGGTGTCCTGAAGCTGCACGCCGAGTCTCTGTTTGACTTTCACGCTGTCCTTCTGGACATCTAACCCCTCAACGGTGATCCTGCCGCTGTCCGGCTTCTTCAGCCCCTCCAGGCAGGAGAGCGTGGTGGTTTTGCCCGCGCCGTTGGGGCCAAGCAGGCCAAAGCATTCGCCTTCCGCGATCTCGAATGAGACGCCATCCACAGCTTTGACCTCGCCATAGGAGACGGTCAGGTCTTGAATGCTGATGACGGTTTTGTTTTCCATACCAAGTCCTTTCAAGGTCTATTGGTGTATGCCCGCGATGTGCTGCGGTTGTGTTTTCTTACCAGGGAAAGTATAGTGGAGAGCAGCCGCAGAGAGAGAGTCCGAAACGGTCTATTTCTTGAAGGTGGAAAGGTCTATTGGCGGTTAGGTCGAAAGTCATAGCCAGCGGTGTCATGTGATCGGTCTTCTTATAGTCCGATAGGTGGGCGCGAGAGCCAGCATGGCCCGCCGCTGGTTCCGGCTGGCCCAGCCGGAGCGCCGACCCAAAAGTCCTGTTGGGCTTGAGACCTTGCTGACGAACTGTTAGAATAGCCGTGTTCAGTAGGCCGCGCTTGATAGAGCAGAGCAATCGTCGCCAGGAGCGGCCACCATCTGCAACGAAGGAGCTATCATGGGGATGGGCGCGCGTGTGGTTGTGACCTTGCCAGCTTTTATGGCCGAACAGACGCTGGCGCAGACGGTGCGGGAAATCCCGGCGGAACTGGAGGCTGAGGTGCTGGTGGTGGATGACGCCAGCCGTGATCGCACCGCTGAAGTAGCCCGCGAGTTGGGGTTGATGCTCATTCTGCACGAACGCAATAAGGGCTATGGGGCGAATCAGAAGACGTGCTACGATGAGGCGCTGCGCATGGGCGCTGAGGTAGTGGTCTTGCTCCACGCGGATTATCAATACGACCCCAAATCCATCGTGCGCCTGGTAGAACCCATCCTGAAAGGCCGCGCTGATTTCACCTTCGGTTCGCGCTTTGCCAGGGGCGCTGATCCCCGCCAGGGCGGCATGCCGCTCTATCGCTACTGGGGCAATAAGCTCACGACGGCTATCGAAAACCTGCTGCTGGGGACGCGCTTCAGCGAACTGCACAGCGGCTTCAAAGCCTATCGCCGCACAGTGCTGGAGCGCCTGAACTATCACGCCTATTCCGATGATTTTGTCTTCGACAGCCAGATGATTGTTGATGCGGTCTTACAGCATATGCTTATCGAAGAAGTGCCGATTCCCACCCGCTATACCCTGGAGTCGTCTTCGATCAACGTCAGGCGCTCGCTGGTGTATATCGGCCTGACGATCTATGAACTCTTCCGCGCCCGATTCAAGCGGCGCACCCCTGCCCGACGCTGAGAGCGCCCCTCCCTCGCGCGCCAGGCGGGCGCAGGCATGTTGCACATGTCCCCCTCTATTCGTCATACCTCATTGAAGGTTCCGCCGAGCGCCTCTGCCCTGCGGTTCCACCAGACATGAGGTTTTGGCAAGCGAGACCCGTTACTTGTAGCGCCGCCTTCCAGGCGGCCAACGCTGGCCGCCTGGAAGGCGGCGCTACAAGTGGCAGCCCCCGATAGTTGGTGGAACCCTGCCCTGCATTTGACAGTGCGGGGCATGTAGGGCTATACTCTGTGCGAATCGTGGAACTCAGAGGCGCGGCTGCGCTTCCCTGGGCGCCTTCTGCTGCGCCCTGGCGCCCTTATCCTGAACTTATCATCGCTCGCGTGCAGCGAAGGGGAAATGAACTTATGCGGCGTAGCACTTTGCTTCTCCTCCTTTTTATTCTCCTGCTGGCAGCAGGGGCAGCCTATGTTGACGCGCCAAATAACGGCGGCATCCACCTTGGCGCCTATAACAATGATTTGCAAGTGCGCGAGGGTCTGGACCTTCAGGGCGGCGTGCAGGTACTCTTAGAGGCGTCATGCTCTTTGCCGCCCAACCAGTGTAACGCAGAGACAAAGAAGTTGATGCCCGACGTGCGCGATAACATCGAGCGGCGCGTCAATGGCGGCCTGGGCGTCTCGGAGCCGGTCATTCGGTTGCAAGGCGATTACCGCATTTCGGTTGAACTCCCCGGCCTGAAGAACGAGCAGGATGCGGTGGCGCTGCTCGGCCAGACAGGCAAGCTGGAGATTATTGATACCGGCCCTAACCGGTTAACCGAGGGTACGGTGGTGAAGGAGGGGCAGTATCCGGTAGTCTTCACGGGCGATCAGCTTGACCCCAACAGCATCAATGCGAATATTGACTCGCAAACCGGGAAACCTCAAATTCTTTTCCAATTCAAGGGTTCGGCCCAGAGCGCTTTTGCGAACTATACCCAGAGCCATGTCCAGCAATATCTCACCATCACCCTGGATGGGAAGGTTATTGAATCAGCGGTCATCCAGACCCAGATTACCGGCCAGGGGCAAATCTCCGGCGGCAATATGACGCTGGACCAGGCGCAGGCGACTGCCGCGCTGCTGCGCTATGGCTCGCTGCCGGTGCCGCTGACGCTGGTCAGCGAGCGCCTGATCGGCGCGACGCTGGGCCAGCAATCGGTGAATGATAGCCTGGTCGCGGGCGCTATTGGCCTGGGCATCGTCATCCTGTTCATGCTTATCTACTATCGCCTGCCTGGTTTGCTGGCGGATATTGCACTGATTCTCTACGCGGGGTTCACCTTCGCGGTCTTCAAAATGTTGGCCGTCGTGATGACGCTGGCTGGCTACGCGGGCTTCATCCTCTCGATTGGTATGGCTGTTGATGCGAATGTGCTGATCTTTGAGCGGGTCAAAGAAGAGTTACGTGGAGGAAGAACGCTTTCGCAAGCCATTGATGTGGGCTTCAAGCGGGCCTGGCCCTCCATCCGCGATTCCAACGCCTCTACGCTGATTACCTGCGGCATTCTGTATTGGTTCGGCAGCAACTTTGGCGCGAGCATCATCGTCGGTTTTGCCACGACGCTGTTCCTGGGCGTGGTCATCAGCCTCTTCACCGCCATCACCGTCACGCGCACCTTCCTCAACCTGCTGGTGCCAACGGGTGTGGCGACGCATCCCGCGCTCTTTGGCTTGCCCAGAGGCGCTATCACCGTTGGGAGTACCCGCCGCGCCAGCCTGGAGCGCCGTCTGGCGCAGCGCGGCGCGGCGCGCGCGCGGGTGGTTGAGGAGGTTGAAGAAGAGGAGGAGGAAGAGGAAGAAGAGCCTGCCGGTCGTCAGCTCTCCCTGAAAGAGCGCCTGGCGCTCCGTCGGGCTGGCGGCGGCAAAGCTGCGGCTGATACTGCCCAGGACGAGGCGGAGGACGAGGAAGAGGATGCGGAGGAAGATGAAGCCGAGGAAGAGGCGGATGCCGCCGCTGAAGAAGAGGACGCCGCAGATGAGGAGGCGGAGGAGGCTGACATTACAGCGGACGCCGAAGAAGACCTGCCGGAGAAGGTGGGGAGCGGAACGAATGGCGCCGCGCGCTCCAAGGCGCAAGGTAACAAAGAGGAAACCGCCCGCGCCGGTCGCGCCGGTTCCAAGCGTGGCGTGGAGGACTAACTGTGCTGAACCTGGTGAGCAAACGATTTATCTTTTTTGCGCTCTCGCTGTTGATTATTATCCCTGGGGTGATTGCTCTGTTTGTCTGGGGGTTCAATGTCGGCCTTGACTTTCAGAGCGGCGCGGTGGTGGACCTTCAGTTTTCGCGGGAAGTCAATTCCAACGCCGTAAAGCAGGCGTTCGCCAACGCGCACGCCGAAAATCTGGTGGTGGTCCAGGCGCAAGATACCTCGCACGACCCCAAATATTCGTTCTGGCTGCGCTTCAACGTCGGAATTGACAGCAGCGCCAAAGCGCAGGTGGTCACGGCGCTCAACAATCTGGCTGCTCAACTGAAGCAGGGCGGGAAACTGGATACCGAGGCCGCAGGCGATCTGCGCCTGGTGACGTTCGATGGCGGCAAGACGTATTTCACGATCATGGTGGTGCGCTTCGATAAGAAGACGCTGGATAAGCCGCCGGCCATCGAGCAGATTCAGGCGGCTATCGTAGGCATCAAGAACTTGAAGACCACCCAGCAGCCGACGCCGACGCCGACACCGACGCCGACCCCCTCGCCGACGCCTACCGGAACGGCAGCGACGCCGACGCCTTCACCGACGCCTTCGCCGACGCCCTCGCCAACGCCTTCGCCAACGCCGAATCCGTCGGTGACGCCAACGCCCTCGCCGACGCCAACGGCGACCCCCTCGCCGACGCCGAACCCGGAGGCCAATATTCCGGTCTTCCTCTGCGACACGAAGGATATTAAAAACGGCGTGACCTGTAAGCCGGGTGAGGGCATTCAGCAGGGCGACACCAGCACGCTCTTCACGATCACCACCACCTCGAACCTGACCGATCAGCAGATTAACACCATCGAGTTTAACCTGATGCAATCGCAGGGTTCTTACCTGGTCGAGCAATCCAAGGATACGGTCAGCGCGGCGATTGCCAGCGAGACAACCTATCGCGCTATCGGCGCTGTGGCCCTGGCTTCGATTGCCATTCTGCTCTATATCTGGTTTGCCTTCCGCAAGGTTGCCAGACCCTGGCGCTATGGAACCTGCGCCGTTATCGCCCTGTCGCATGACGCGCTGGTGGTGCTGGGTATGGCGGCCATCATCGGACACTTCGACCGCAACTATCAGGTGGACTCGCTCTTTGTCACAGCGGTGTTGACGGTGATTGGCTTCTCGGTCCACGATACGATTGTGGTCTTTGATCGTATCCGCGAGAACTTGCAGCGCCGCACCAACGAGACGTTCGAGCAGGTGGTCAACGCCAGCCTGGTGCAGACGATGGCGCGCTCGCTCAATACCTCGCTGACGGTGTTGTTCACGCTGAGCGCGCTGACGCTCTTTGGCGGCGTGAGCATCCGCAGCTTTACGCTGACGCTGTTGATCGGCATCTTCAGCGGCACGTATTCTTCGATCTTCAACGCCAGCATGCTGCTGGTCAGTTGGGAGCGTGGCGAGCTTGGCCGTATCTTCGGCTTCAAGCCGCGCTCGCCTCAAGATCGTCGCCCGGCGCGCCGCGCCCGCGCGCGGGCCTGAGCCAGCGGCGCAGCAAAGCGCAGAGCCAGAGGGCAGGGGAACCATCTCCTGCCCTCTGGCTGCTTATGCCACTTGTAGCGCCGCCTTCCAGGCAGCCAATCGTCTAGCCGCCTTCCAGGTGGCTACAAGCAAGCATGCCTCTTCCACCGGAGACAGTGTTAGCCAGCGTCCACCGTGATGATGAGCGTTGATGCGCCTGGCGCGCTTCCTGGCGAGATGTTGATGTGAACCGTTCGTGTATCTTTTGTGAAAGTCAAGAAGATGCCGTCGGCCCCGTTGTCTTCTACCTGTCCAGCCTTCCAGCCCTGTTGTGGCATGTTCCGCTGAAAAAAGTTCTTCACCGTCTGCTGGTCGGCTGGCGCCTGGAAGGTCGCCTGGTTCGCTGCGGGCTTCCCAATCAGTTGCGCGTTGGGGTAGATGGGAATATCGCTGGGCAGGCCGCTGCTGGCTGGCTTCGTTGGCGAGGGCGTCGCTGGGGGTGGGGGTCCATAGAAGCCGCCGGCGCCGCCGCCACACCCGCCAGGCGCCAGCAGGACCAGCATCAGCAGCGCGCTGATAGATACGCTGGTAAGAACTGGTTTTTTCATGCGCCTGCCTCCTCAGCTATTACCGAGCGTGATGCTAATATCGGTCTGGGCGGTCGCAATGGGGTCCGAAACGATATTGACTGACACGCTCCTGGTGTCTTTGATATACACCAGAAAGCTCCCTTTCGCGCCGTTCAATTCCGCTGATGCCTGGGTCCAGCCGTGTTTGGGCATCTGGTCCAGGTAGAACTTTGTGACGGCATCGAGGGTAGCGGTTGAACGATAAAAATAGAGGATTCCGGTAGTAATGCGCTGCGCCACCACGAGCTGCGCGTCTGGATAGACGACAATATCAGCGGGAAGTGGCCCAGCCGTTGGAGTGGGGCTGGGGGAGTCGGTTGCGGTTGGCCGCCCTGAAGGAGGAGGAGTTCTGGCGAGGCCAGAAGGCTGCTCTCCCCCACAGCTAATCAGAAAGAGCGTCAGGGCTATACTGATGAGAAGAATACGGGGAAGATACCTGTCCATAGAAACGCCTCCAGATGGCCGCTTGGCAGTCGGGTAGGTTGAAAACTATTATAGCCCGGGATGAATGAACAGACAATAACGCCGGGCAGCATTTTTCGGCGGTTATCTGCCAGCGCGCTTGTTTAAGAAGGAGACGAACGAGGTCTCTGAATTGACGCTTCCCAGGCCAAAATGGTATACTTATATCCGAGTGAATTAGTCGGAATATCCAGTTCAGAGGGGAGGGGCATCAGATGATGCGCGTTTCGACGAGAGGAGAATATGGGGTGCGTGTCATGGTTGACCTGGCCCGCCATTATGGGAAAGGTCCGCGCTCGCTCACCGACATCTCAAGCGAGGAGCAGCTACCCCTGCCCTATCTGGAGCAGTTGGTCAAGCTCTTGCGCGATAAAGAGCTGATCGTGAGCACTCGTGGCGCTCACGGCGGCTATCAACTCAGCCGTGATCCCCTGAATATTCGCATGAGCGAAGTGATTCGCGTGCTGGAAGGGCCGATTGCGCCGATGATCTGCGCCGTTGATGGCGAGATGGAACTGATCTGTGACCGGCTGGATTGCTGCTCAACCCAATATCTCTGGGCAAAACTGCGCGACGCGCTGGTGCAAACGCTGGATCGGATGACCCTGGCTGAACTGGCAAGCGCAAGCGCCCAGGAGCGCCTGCCTGCGCGCGGGCAAACCGTTCCAGCGCCTGGCGCGGTTTCTGCCCAGCGGCTTATTCCGGTGACGCCGCTTATTGTGCGCGGCGGCTATCAGGATACCAGTGACCTTGAGTGACCTGAAGGACTATGCGCTCTGCTTCTATAACAAGAGCAGGCGAGATACCTTTGCCTGGCCTGGGGCTTGCGGCTGCCAGGCTGGCTAGAGAGAAAACGAAGCGCGCTGACCGGCGCGTATATCTGCTGGCAATTGAAGGAGGCTGTTGGCTTTTCAATGGAAACACAAACCGCGATTCAGACGGCGGAGCTGGTCATCCGCAATCTTCACGTGAAGGTGGAAGAGAAAGAAATCCTCAAAGGCGTTGATCTGAGCGTGCGCCAGGGCGAGATTCACGCGCTGATGGGGCCGAACGGGTCCGGCAAGAGTACGCTGGCGAACGTGATTATGGGCCACCCGAAGTATGAAGTGACCAAAGGCGAGATTCTGTTCAAGGGTCTGAATGTGCTGGAGCTTTCGCCAGATAAGCGCGCCCGGCTGGGGCTGTTCCTGGCGTTCCAGTATCCGGCTTCGGTGCCTGGCGTGAGCGTGGCGAACTTCTTGCGCCGCGCTGTGGAGTCGGTGCGCGATGGCTATGACCCCAATGCGCCCGCCCAGCCTACGGGCCAGATGGAGAAGCGCAAGGGCATGCCCCCGGCGGAGTTTCGCAAGCTGCTTCAGGAGAAGATGCAGATTCTGAAGGTGGACCGCACCTTCATTAACCGCTATATCAACGAGGGCTTTTCCGGCGGCGAAAAGAAGCGCGCCGAGATCCTTCAGATGGCGGTGCTTCAGCCGCAGATGGCGGTGCTGGACGAGACCGACTCCGGCCTGGATATTGACGCGCTCAAGATCGTCTCCGATGGCGTGAACGCGCTGACCGGCCCCAACCTGGGCATCCTGATTATCACGCACTATCCGCGCATCCTGGGTTATATCAAACCGGATGCCGTCCATGTCATGTATCAGGGGCGCATCGTTCGCAATGGTGGGCCTGACCTGGCGCTGGAACTGGAGCAGAAGGGCTATGAGTGGCTGACCGGCGAAGAAGACGAGAACGCGGAGGCCAGCGCATGATACAACCCTTGACGAAAGGCTTCTCGCGCGAGGGGGTGGAGGCGCTTTCGATGCTGAAGGGCGAGCCTGCCTGGATGCTGGAGAAACGCCTGGCCGCGTGGGAAGTCTACGAACAGATGCCCGCGCCGCTGGGCCGTCGCGGCGACCTGGGTGTGTTGCAGCGAGTCGCCCGCTATAAGTACGATACGCTCATTCCCTACGTGGCGAACGGCGCGCGCGCCGACGGCCACTTGCCCCTGCCGACCTGGGAGGCTGGCCTGCTGGTGCAGCGCAATTCGAGCGTCGTGGCACGCGAACTGGACCCGGCGCTGGCGGCCAAAGGCGTCATCCTGACCGATATGGATACGGCGGTGCGCGAATATGCTGAACTGGTGCAACGCTATTTTATGACTGGTGTGACGCCGGGCGACAATAAATACGCGGCTCTGCATGGCGCGTTCTGGAGCGGCGGCCTCTTTCTCTATATCCCCAGGGGCGTCGTCGTTGACCGGCCTGTGCTGGCGCGCTATCTGCTCGATCAGCCGAATGCTACTAATTTTGCGCACACGCTGCTTATCGCTGAAACAAGCAGCCAGTTAGTCTATATCGAAGAAACGGCCTCTTCGCTGCCTGCGGGCGCAACGGCGCTTTTCAACGGCGTGGCGGAAATCTTCGCCAAAGACAACGCGCACGTCCAGTTTAACAGCGTGCAGGACTTTGGTCCTGGCGTCTGGAATCTGACGACCAAACATGGCATTCCCGAAAAAGATGGCTATATCCACTGGATTGTCGCCGACCTTGGGGCCGATACGACGCTGGCGAATCTCGGTACGACGCTGGCCGGTTCGGGCAGCAACGGCGATATTGTGGGCGTCCTCTTTGCTACGGGCCAGCAATTTGTCCAGATCAATACGCTTTCCAATCACGCGGCCCTTTCGACTTCCGCCGAAACCTACTTCAAGGGCGTTTTGGACGATAAGGCGCGCGTGGATTTCGAGGGGCTGATTAAGGTGGCGCACGGGGCGCAGCAGACGAACTCGTATCTCTCCGATCACACGCTGCTGCTGAGCGATGCGGCCCGCGCGGAGGCGATCCCCAGCCTGGAGATTGCCGCCAACGATGTGCGCGCCAGTCACGGAGCGACTACCGGGCAGATCGATGCAGAACAGTTATTTTATCTGATGTGCCGGGGCATCCCCGAAGCTGAGGCGCGGCGTTTGATTGTGCAAGGCTTCTTCGAGCCGGTGCTGGATAAGATTCCGTCCAATGAACTGCGCGCTCGCCTGCGCCGCTCGATTGTGAGCAAGATGGCGAAAGAGGGCCAGCCGATTGCTGAGGATACCGAATGGCACGATGTCACCGATCAATGGGACATCGAGGGCGCTGGCGCAGAGGCCGTCGCTATTTATGGTGGTGACGAGTAAGGCGGGGCCGCCAGGGACGACGGCGGGACACGCCCCTTCAGCCCCTCCTGCCGCCTGGAAGGCGGCGCTACAAGTGGCCGCCAGGGCTGGCGGTAATTCAGAAATGATATATATCACTAGTGATATATCTTCTTTCATGAAGCAGCGCACAGATGTTCAGTAGCGATATATATCACTAGTGATATAAGTTTCTCCAGGCAAGAAGGAGCGCATAGATGCTCAGCGCGGCTGATCTACAAAAAACGCTGGCGATCCGCGAGGATTTCCCGATCCTGGCGCGGCGGACGCATGGCAAACCGCTGGTCTATCTGGACAGCGGGGCAAGCTCGCAGAAGCCGATCTCTGTGCTTGAGGCGATGGATCGCTACTATCGCACCTCGCACGCGAATGTGAATCGCGGGGTCTATGTGCTGAGCGAGGAGGCTACGGCGGCGATGGAGCAGGCGCGCGTGAAGGTGGCCCGTTTTATCAAGGCGAAATCGGCGAAGCAGATCATCTTCACGCGCAACGCCACCGAGTCAATCAATCTGGTGGCTTATAGCTGGGGCAGCGCCAACATTCGGGAGGGGGAGACGATCCTGCTGACCGAGATGGAACACCATGCCAATCTGGTCCCCTGGCAACTGCTGGCGGCGCGAACCGGCGCGCGGCTGGAGTTCGTGCCGTTTACTGAGGAGGGCGTGCTGGATCAGGCCGAATATAGCCGCATGCTCGGTCAGACCCGGCCTAAGCTGGTGGCCTTTACCGCCATGTCGAATGTGCTGGGGACGATTACGCCCGCCAGGGAGATGATTGCCGAGGCGCACGCCGCCGGGGCTGTCGTCCTGCTGGATGGCGCGCAGAGCGTACCCCATTTGCCCACCGATGTGCAGAGTCTGGATTGCGATTTTCTGGTCTTTAGCGGCCATAAGATGCTGGGTCCGACAGGCATCGGCGTCCTGTATGGTCGGCGCGATCTGCTGGAGGCGATGCCGCCCTTCCTGACCGGCGGCGATATGATTCGTGAGGTGCATCTGCGCAGCGCCACCTGGAACGATCTGCCCTATAAGTTCGAGGCGGGTACTCCGGCGATTGCAGAGGCTGTTGGCCTGGGCGCGGCAGTGGATTATCTGAACGCGCTGGGCATGGAGTTTGTGCAGCGCCACGAGCAGGAACTGGTCAGCTATGCGCTGGAGCGGCTGAGCGGTGTGGAGGGGCTGGCGCTCTATGGACCGGGCGCGGCAAAGCGAGGCGGGGTGGTCTCGTTCACGCTGGGCGATATTCACCCGCATGATCTGGCGCAGATTCTCGACAGCGAAGGCATTTGTGTACGCGCTGGCAATCACTGCGCGCAGCCGTTGATAGAGAAGCTGGGCCTGCCTGCCACCGCCCGCGCGAGCTTCTATATCTATAACATTCCTGAAGAAGTGGACGCGCTGGCGGAGACGCTGGAGAAAGCGAAAGCGATCTTCGCGCTCTGAAGGACTCGCCTGGAAATGCTGTGATATGATCGTAACTACCAGGCGAGTCCTGGCATTTCCTGCCTTATCATCGGAGGCGAAACGATGGATGATTATTACCGCGAAGTGATTCTTGACCATTATCGCCGTCCGCGCAACGCGGGCGTTCTGGATGCGGCTGATATTCATGCCGCCGATTCTAACCCGCTGTGTGGGGATAAGGTGGAACTCTTTCTGAAGGTGGGCGAGGATGGCCGCGTGATCGCGGTGCGCTTCAGCGGGCGCGGCTGCGCGATCAGCCAGGCATCCGCTTCGCTGCTGACCGAGATGATCGAGGAGAAGTCGCTGGAGGAACTGAAGCAGCTTGGCAAGGACGACATCCTCGATGCCCTTGGCCTGGAAAGCATCAGCCCGGCGCGCATGAAGTGCGCGATGCTCTCTATGCGCGTGCTGCATCACGCGCTGGGGGATGATGACTGGTTCAGGCTGCAAGAAGAAGAATAGGCGCGAGCAGCGTATAGCATAGCGGCTGCTCGCGCGGCTTATGTGCTGGTCACAGGGAGGGCGTGTAACGGTTCCTGGTGGGGTTAGTAAATGAAGCTGACTCCGCTGCCGGTGTGCGCCCAGCGGTAATCCACTTTGCCAAATCCGCCGCGCGGCGAGCCTCCGTAATAGTTCATCTCGGAGACCTTGAACCGCGAGCCAGAGACTGCCACTACATGGGCCACATGGCCGAACGGGCTGGCTCCCTGCACTCTTCCCGCAAAAACGGCGGTAGCCCCGACGCGCGGGGCAGTGCCCACATGCAGGCCACGTTTGCGCGCGTTGATTGCCCACATGCCAGCGTTCCCCAGGCGCGCCAGGTTTTTGTGTGGGTTGGTGTGCGCCGCCCACCAGGTACACTGCCCCCAGAGGTATCTGTTGGGGAAGATACGGCTGCTGTGCGGATGAGTGGAGGGGTGGCTTGCGAGGGTTGACGCAGGAGGGCGGCTGCTGCCGGGTTTTGGGTTCATCGGCCCACCCTGCCAGGGTGGCTTTGTTGGGTGCGCGCAGTCATAATAGGAGTAGTGTTTGACGCCGTTCTGCATCCACCACCAGTAGCACTGTCCACTCGCCTTCGCGGCGCTGGGAACTGCAAACACAGCTACAAGACTGGCCGCAACAATCGCGGCCAGGAAAAATTGTCGCATGAAACGGTTCTTTCTAGGTTTTTCAGTTTTTTCTACTGCTTCCTGTTCTATCGTATTTGCGCTAGCCTGGTACGTGCAGGCGCGCCAGGCGTCCCTTTGTGACCACACCACGACCTTCTGACGCCGTTGGCCGGAAAGCCTGGGGCTGCTGGCAGGCGGCGCAGAGACTACCCCTGCCAGGGGCGAAGGTCGGCGTGGCTGTCGCATGTACTATGCCTGGGGGTTCGTCTTGTTGGCGCGAGGCAGCGTGCGCGGTGTGCGCCACACCCCCCGCCCGCGCCGCCAGGGACGGCGGCGGTACACGCGAGAGGTCGCCGCAACTTTCGGCGAACGGTGGGGCGCGGCCCGTCTCGGCAGATGCGGTTGGAGGTGGTTGGCCCGATTGATGCTATGCTGGCTGCTGTGCTGGCATGGTGTTTGTTGACTTTTGCCAGGTTTGGTCACGCGGTAGTCGAGTCTACCGGGGAGGAAAGCCATGATGCTCTATCTGATGCAGCACGCGCAAGCGGAGTCCGGGGAAGTGGATGCCCAGCGCCCGCTTTCTCAGGAAGGGCGCGCGGCTGTCGGGCGGGTGGCGGCGCGCGCGGCGCAGCTTTCTCTGCCTGTCGAGTATATCTATCACAGCGGCAAGCTGCGCGCCCGCCAGACGGCTGAGGTACTGGCTGCGGCGCTTCACCTGGAAAGCCGGGCGGAAGAACTGGACGGGCTTGGTCCGAAAGATCGCGCTGAGCCGCTGGCGCGCTGGCTGCGGGTGGAAGCGCAGAAGGAGATGGTTGGCGGCGTGGCGCTGGTGAGCCATCTGCCGCTGCTGGACCGCCTGGCTTCGCTGCTGGTGACGGGCGATGAGGACATCGGGGTGGTGGTGATTCAATATGCGGCGCTGGTGGCCCTCGCGCCAAAGGGCGATGGCAAACATTTCGCCGTTCAGTGGCTGTTGACGCCGGAACTGGCGTAATAAGAATGCCTCACACAACCGACGGTTGGCCCTACCCCTGCCGCCTGGAAGGACGGCGCTACAACCCTACCCCTGCCGCCTGGAAGGACGGCGCTACAACCCCGCCCCTGCCGCCTGGAAGGACGGCGCTACAACCCCGCCTCTGCTCGTGCGGAGGTTGTGTGAGGCGCTCTGAGCAAAAACAAACGGGACGGCGCGCCATTGAGCCGTCCCGCTGCATACGTAGGATACGCGAAAATCGCGGGTATGGTCTAGTATTCAGGCATTGGCGGAGCCGGGGCTTTTTCCTTTTCGGGGATGTCGGTGATGAGCGCCTCGGTGGTCAGAATCATCGCGGCAATCGAGGCCGCATTCTGAATCGCGGAGCGTGTCACCTTGGCCGGGTCAATAATGCCAACGTCAACCATGTCCTCGTACTTTTCGTCAAGGACGTTGTAGCCAAGCCGCTGGTTCTTGGTCTCGGCCTGCTTGCGGCGAACCGTTTCGACCACCACCGCGCCATCCTGGCCGCCATTCTGGGCCAGCGTGCGCAGCGGCTCTTCCAGTGCCCGACGCAGGATCGCTATGCCGGTGGCGATATCGCCTGTCGCCTCCAGGTTCTTCAGCGCCTCTGTCGCGTTGAGCAAAGCCACGCCGCCGCCAGGCACCATGCCTTCTTCGACGCCAGCGCGGGTCGCGGAAAGCGCGTCCTCGACGCGGGTCTTGCGGAACTTCAACTCGACTTCAGTTCCCGCGCCGACCTTAATCAGCCCAACGCCGCCGGAGAGTTTTGCCAGGCGTTCTTGCAGCTTCTCGCGGTCATAGTCGCTGGTGGTTTCGTCGATCTGCGCCTTGATCTGCTTGATGCGCGCCTGGATGTCCTTGCTCTCGCCCTTGCCTTCGACGATGGTAGTGTCGTCCTTGCGAGCAACGACGCGGCGGGCCTGGCCGAGATCGGCCAGGGAGGTGTTCTCCAGGCGGCGGCCCATCTCTTCGCTGATGACCTGACCGCCGGTCAGTACCGCGATGTCGCGCAGCATTTCTTTGCGGCGATCACCGAATCCCGGCGCCTTGACCGCCAGAACGTTGAGGATGCCGCGCAGCTTGTTGACGACCAGGGTCGCCAGGGCTTCGCCGTCTACATCCTCAGCGATGATGACGATATTGCGGCTGCCTGTCTGAGTCAGCTTCTCCAGCACCGGCAGCATGTCGGCGACGGCGCTGATCTTCTTGTCGGTAATCAGGATATTGGCGTCCTCGATGACCGCTTCCATCCGATCAGAGTTCGTGACGAAATACGCGGAGAGGTAACCTTTGTCGATCTGCATGCCTTCGACGTACTCAGTCTCGAAGGTTGTGCCACGACTTTCCTCTACGGTGATGACGCCATCCTTGCCGACGCGCTCCATCACTTCGGCGATCAACTCGCCGATCTGCTCATCCGCCGCCGAGATCGAGGCGATCTGGGCAATTTCTTTGCGGTCTTCGACGGGGGTCGCCAGATTACGGATATAGTCAACGACGGCGTTGGTGGCCTTTTCGATGCCCGAGCGAAGCTGCATGGGGTTGGCGCCAGCGGCCAGGTTCTTCAAGCCCTCGTTCACGATAGCCTGGGCCAGAACGGTGGCGGTGGTGGTGCCGTCGCCGGCTACGTCGTTGGTCTTGGTGGCGGCTTCCTTCAGCAACTGCGCGCCCATATTCTCAAAGGCGTCTTCAAGCTGAATCTCTTTGGCGACGGTTACGCCGTCGTGGGTGACGGTGGGCGCGCCGAACTTCTTATCGAGCGCGACGTTGCGGCCCTTGGGGCCAAGGGTGGTCTTCACAGCGCCCGCCAGCACATCAATGCCCTTCTTGAGAGAGCGGCGCGCCTGCTCGTCAAATACGAGTTGCTTTGCCATTGTCAGATTGCTCCTTACACCAGGATGGCGAGAACATCGCTCTCGCGGAGAACCAGATACTCTTCACCGTCCTGCTTGAATTCTGTGCCGCCATACTTGGCGTACAGCACCCGGTCGCCCTCTTTGATCTCCAGAGGAACGCGGTCGCCGTTGTCGAGCAGCTTGCCGCTGCCAACGGCGACGACGACCCCCTCTTGAGGCTTCTCCTTGGCGGTATCGGGAATGACGATGCCGCTCTTGGTGACTTCTTCCTTCGCGGCAGGCTTCACGACCACGCGGTCGCCAAGGGGACGAATCTTGTTGCTAGCCACGCTGCAAACTCCCTTCTGTGAACTGTTTTGTTTGATGGATGCGAGAGGCTGGGAATTAGCGCCTGGACGGCGTGTTGGCATGCTCGGAGTAGTCACACGAACACGGCCCACCCTGGGCGCATCCCGTACAACAGTAGGCCAGACCATCAGAGATAATGGGCGACCAGGCAATTTCAATGTCGCAGTTGGCGCAGCGCCGCAGCGATTGAGGGTTTTGCGCGAGGGGGCGCTCTTCGGGCGCGTCGGGCGCATGGCGCTCTCTTTCGTGCTGTGCAAAATAGCCTGCGTTCATCATGCCTGCGGAGCCGCTCACTCCTTCTCTGTCGGACGCGCCTGCTGCAAGGATGGAACCATTCTGCGCGTCTTTTCAGTCAGTCCAAAGGGGAGTATCGCATATGGGGTATTAGAAGGGTGTATGAGAAGTGTTAGAGGTCTGTAGGAAAAGTATTAGAAAAGTGTTAGAGCGCAAGTGTGAACTAGGTTATCGCCTCTGAACTTCTGGTATGTTATAGTAGCCTCAAAGCAGGCGGCATCCTGTTGAGCAGAGTGGGAGTGAGGCCACAGCCTCGCCCTTCATCCAGACTGGTGGACTGGAGCAGAGCTATGGCGGGATTAGAAGGACAGATTATCGGTGGCTGTCGGATTATCCGGCGGTTGGGCGGCGGTGGGATGGGCGAGGTGTATCTGGCGGAGCAGGTCAGCCTGAAACGCCAGGTGGCGATCAAACTGGTTCGCCCGGAAGTAGAAACGGCAGCGAGCGGCGCGAATCCGGCTGAGCGTTTTGCGCGCGAGGCGCAGGCCATTGCGGCGATGGAGCATCCGCATATTTTGCCTGTCTATGATTTTGGGGAGCAGAGTGGCCTGGCCTATCTGGTGATGGCTTACGCGCCCAATGGCTCGCTGCAAGAGGCGCTGACGCCAGGGCATCCATCGTTCCGTTTTGGCCTGCCGCTTTCGCTTGAGCTGGCCGGGGTGGTCGTTGATCAGGCGGCGCGGGCGCTGCAACACGCGCATGATCGCGGTGTGCTGCATCGTGACGTGAAACCGGCGAACTTTTTGATGGGCGCGGGTTCGCCGGGCAGTATTCACCTGCTGCTGGCCGATTTTGGGCTTGCCAAGTTCACCTCCGGGGCGGCAAACAGCGCCGTGTACTCGGGGACGGCTGCCTATAGCGCGCCAGAGCAGATTCAGCGCCAGGCGCTCCCGGCCAGCGATCAATACAGCCTGGCGGCGATGGTGTATCTCTTGTTGACCGGGCAGCTTCCGTTTCAGGGGGGCTTGCTTGAGGTTGTCACGAAACAACTGGCGGTCCCAGCGCCGCCGATGCGCGCGATCAGCCCGGCCATCCCGGCTGAGGTGGATGAAGCGGTCTTGCGGGCGCTGGCGAAAAATCCTGGGGATCGCTGGCCGAGCGTGATCGTTTTTGCGGCTGCCTATCGTGAGGCGTGCGCCAGGGCGCGAGGCTCAGCCGCTTCCAGACCTGCCGCTGCGCCGCTGGCGTCTCCGTTACCTCAGCCTCTGCCGGGCGCGGCTGGCGCGCCGCAGGCTGGCGGCGCACCCGTATTACCGGCCCCACAGGCTGCCACGCCGCTCAGCCCGCCGCTGGCAGCCACTGATGCGGTTCCACAGCAGCGCCTCCCACCTGCTGCCGCCGGGGCGACGCAGGTTGCTCCGCTTATGCCGGGTGGCGCGCCGTTTGTCCCTGCGCCGCCGATGACGATGCAGGCAAGGCAGTCTGCGGATGATTCGTTTGTGGCGGCGGGTCCGCTCCCACCACCGCCGATACTCCCGTCATACGCGCGCCCCCGGCGCTCCTGGACCGCCTGGGCGGCCCTGGCTGGCGGTGTGAGTGTGGTCGTTGCGATTGTTTTGATTGTGACGCTGGTGATGGGGCGACCAGGCGGGAACAGCGGGCAGCCCAACGCGCCTGGCGTCACTGGCACGCCGGGCCTGGGCAGCGCGGTACCTGTTGTTCCCAGTGGCCCACATATCAAGAGTATCCAGACCGGGTTGGGTATTACCGGGAACGTTGGCGACTCGTGTCGGCCTATACAGATCGAAAACCCGACCACCAGCTTTCATCAAACGGACGAGTATATGTGGCTTATTTATACGGCAGAGAATGGTGGCAGCCACACTGCGGAGGCAGGCGTGGCGCTGCTCGATAGCAAGGGGCAGTTGATTCTTAACGACGCGCCGCAGCCCATCACCTGCCCTGGAGCGGGCAAGTATGCCTCGTTTCTTAAAATTGCCTTTGTGGATCCGGGGCAGTACATCCTGGGCGTGTTTTATTCCGAGACGTTTACTATACCCGAGAAGCCAGAAGTAACGCTGCCAGTGACGATCAGCCGGTAGTCATTGGCTTCTTACCTTCATCATTCCTATAAAGAGCGATAACGAAGAAGAAAAAAGATAGAGGAGAATGCGCCGATGGCCCGGTTGGAAGGACAGACAATTGGAGGCTGGCATCTCCAGAACTACCTAGGCGCGGGAGAGCATGGCGAAGTCTATCTGGTCGAGCAGGCGGCAGTCCAGAAACGGGCTGTGATGCGTATCGTCCAACTGCGCTCGCCTGGCCCTCAAGCCCCCGCTGGCCCCAGTCTGGCGGGACGTTTTTCTCAGGAGGCCCAGCGGCTAGTTGAGTTGCGCCATCAGTATATCCTGCCGCTCTATGAGTACGGCCAGCAAAACGATCTGGGCTATCTGGTCGCGGCCTATACGTCTGATGGCTCGTTACAGGATGCCTTTACGCCAGGCCGACCAAGCTTTCGCTTCGGCTTGCCGCTGGACCCTCGAATAGTTGGCAGCTTGTTGAATCAGGTGTGCGCAGCCCTGACGTATGCGCACGAGCGCAATCTGTTTCATGGCAATATCAAGCCCGCCAATCTGTTGATCTCAACGGACGCCGGGGGGAATCTCTCTCTCTTGTTGAGCGATTTTGGTTTGTCGCGCCTCTTTGCCAGCAGCCCGGTGACGGCAAGCACGGTGTTCTATGCCGCGCCAGAACTTTTCTACAATCAACTCACTGCGGCGAGCGATCAATATAGTCTGGCGATGGTCGTCTACCAGTTGCTTACCGGACGGCTGCCCTTTGGCGGTGAGAGCCAGCAGGTGATGCAGCAGCAGATGCAGGCCCCGCCCACGCCGCTGCGCAGCTTCAACCCGAATGTACCGCCAATGGTAGAGACAGTCGTGCTGCACGCGCTCGCCAAACATCCTATCACCCGCTGGCCGAGCGTCGCGGCGTTTGCTCTCGCTTATCAAGAGGCGCTCATCGGGCGATCCAGTGTCTCCCAGCCTGCCGGGCCTGGCTATGCTGCCATGTCTGCCGCCTGGCCTGCCCAGCCTGCGGCGCCTGGCTATGCTGCTATGCCTGCCCAGCCTGCCGCTGGCTACCCGCAGTCGGCGGCTGTTCCTGCGCCTGTTCCTGTGCCTGTTGCTCAGCAGCGACCGGCCACGCCCCCTCCCAGGCCAGCGCCCGCCCCGGCGTTCTCCCAACAGCAAGCGGCTGTGACAGCAAGCGGCTGGAACCCTGAGCGCGCGAATGAAGATTGGATGCGAGAACCGCCAACCAATCCGCAGGGATATGGCCCGCGCCCGGTAGAAGCTGCTCCCGCTGCGCCCCAGGTTGTCCCGCCGCGCTCAAAAAAGCTCTGGTTTGCGTTGGGGGGCGTCAGTCTGGTGGCTGTGGCTCTGGCGGTGGTGCTGATTATTGTCCTAGTTGGGGGGAAGCCTGCTCAAACAGGTGCTATCCCTGGAGCGACACCTGGCCGCACTGCTGCTGTGACGCCCACCCCCACCGGCCCGCAAATGATCCTGACCGATCAGTTCGTAACGGCTATTGCGACGACGGCAGATACGGTTGCCGGGGATGGGGAATGTGACAACACCTTCCCGACGGCTTCCACTCCTGAGTTTCAGACGAACGATACCGTGATGATCGTCTACACGGCTAATCTGACTGATAATCAGCTTGGTCTGATCATCAGGGTTAACAAGATAGTGGGTAAGCAAAGTGTTGCTATGTTTAGCCCTGTGCCGCCTCTACTCTGCGCTGGCGAGCATACCTATGTGACGCCCTTTCATACCAATGATGATACGCAGAAAGGCTTTGGCACATATCGAGTGCAGATTGCCTGTTTCCTTTGCCGCGATACCGGCGCTGGCGCCCCTGACGCGACGATCTTTTTCAAGGTTAATTGAGCGCGCAGGCGGCTTTGCCATGCAAGGCTTCTTCTACGTCGTCAAACTGCTGCTTCAGCCAGGCTTCCAGGTCTTCGCGTTCGACAAGCGCGCGTACCTGTTGGGCGCGCTGGCGCCGGTCATCAAGGGGCATCTCCATCGCGCGGATGAGCGCCTGGGTGGTTTCCTCGACATCGGTGGGGGTAATGGTAATGCTCACCTCGCCTAGCTGCTGAGCGGTTCCGGCTGTTTCGGAGAGGATGAGGACGCCGCTGTTCTCGTTCACGATGGCCCCCTCTTTTGCCACCAGATTCATGCCGTCTATGACTGAATTGACCAGCAAGGCGTCATAATGGCGCATGGCGGCCAGCGCCCTGGAGCGGTTATTTCCGAAGAAGTCTTCGATAGGCTGCCAATCGTCGTTCCCATAGGCGCTGTTAATTTTTTGGATGATGTTGTGTACCGCGCGCTCGTAGCGCCGATAGCTGGGCAAGCCCTGGCGCGAGGGAACCAGGAAGGCCAGGAATTTCACTTTGCCCACCAATTCCGGGTGCGCCTTCAATAACCCTTCAAATGCCTGGAAGCCGCGTACAATGTTCTTCGTTGGCTCGACGCGATCCACGCGCATAAAGGTAAACGCGCCAAGTATCTGACGCACCGCCCGTTCATACTGGCGCGCGCCGCGCGCTGCTTCCTGGCGCACCTCTTGCACGTCAATGGAAATAGGCTCCGAGCGCGCCAGTGTCGTATGGGCCTGCCAGGCAATGCGCCCGCCGCGCTCATCCTGCGCGATTACGGCATCTTCGATCAGCACACGCAGAGCGCCGATAAAGTTGCGGGCATCTCGTTTGGTCTGAAAGCCGATCAGGTCATTAGCTAGCAGGCTATGATAGATACCCATCAACATGTGACGGGGGAGCAACTGCCAGTAGCGGGCTGAGGGCCAGGGGATATGAATGAAGTGGCTGATGATGGTATCCTCCACTCGCCCTTCCTGTTCCAGGCGCTCGCGGACCATGCCGGGGACCAGATAGAGATGGTAATCCTGAATCCAGACTAGCGATGGTGATGACTCGCGGGCCACTTCTTCGCAGATGGCGTCGGCAATGGCTCGATTCACCAGTTTGTAGCCGTGATCCCACTGGTGATAGTGCTGCGCGGTGAAGGTTGGTTCTTCGGCGGTATTCCAGAGGTAATGTTGCAAGAACCAGAGAATCCGATTGCTGATGCCCTCGTAATAGCGATGATACACTGTTGGCGGCACGTTGACAAAGCGCGTGGGAGGCAGCGGCTGGTCCTGCTTCGGTCTTTGTCGTTTGGGGCGCTGATGACCGTTCGCGCCAGCGAGGTCGGCTGATAGAACAGCGGGGTCTGCTGTTGTTCTGGATTGCTCCTGGCGCTCGGCGATCTCTCGCTCTGCATCGGTCATAGCGACAGCTATCCAGGTGAACCCGCCCGGTGGGGCGTAGCGCGCCGCCGGTTGCAGGGCAGTAATCATGCCGCCCGCGCCGCGCTTCGTTCTGAGGACGCCATTTTTATCATAGCTGTATTCAACAGGGCCGCGATTGCTGGCGATAATCAAGCGGCGCTGGCCGCTGTATGGTGTTGTCCGCATGGTGAGATGCCCCTTCCCGCTCGCGTTCTGCTGATCCCCTCTTCACTTCCATACCTGGCGCGCAAGTCATATGCCAGGGCAGCAGCAGCGAGAACGCGCAGCCCTTGTTTTCCGCTGACCCTTGGCCTACAATGGCAGCGGATAGTCTTGTTATGTTCCTTAAATAGCAGTATAGCATGGGGGAGATCATCGCAAGCGTGATTTAGGGGTTCGACGCCTGACAGCAAGGCAGGGCGTTCAGGATATGAAGGAGGCGCTACGTGGTCATTGATGAGATTCTGGCGGCCAACGAGACTTTTGGGAGCAAGCACCAACCAGCGCAGCTCAGCCATCTGCCACGCCGACGGATGGCGGTTGTTACCTGTATGGATACGCGCCTGACGCATCTATTTGAGGAGGCGCTGGGGCTGCATCGCGGTGAAGTTCTCCAGCTTCGCACTGCGGGCGCGACTATTCCTGAAGGGCAGGAGATCAACGGCGACCTGATTCGCTCCCTGGCGGGGGCTATTTATCTGCTGGGGGTACGCGAAGTGGCCGTCATCGGGCATACCGAGTGTGGGCTGTCGCATGGCGATCTGGGGCATGTGACCGCTTCGATGCAGGCGCTGGGGGTGGACCCGGCAGCCTTCCCTGAACAGGGGGATGATCTGCTGCGCTGGTTGGGGACGTTTCATGATGTGCGTGCAAACACCGCGCGCACAGCCCGCGCCATTCGCACCAGCCCCTATCTGCCGCGCGGCATCCCTGTGCACGCGCTGGTGATTGATGTCCACAGCGGGAAGCTGGAGATGATCGAACGCGGCGAGTGAAGCCGAAGCAGCAGCCTGCCGCGCTGTGTTCAGCCGGAGAGAAGCTATGCCGATTCGTTTTGAGCGACGGGAGAAAATGGCTCGCTATCTTGACCCAGGCGCAGACTTTCAGGAAACGGCCATTCCCTGCGAGATGCGCCTGGACCCGCTGACGGGTCGCAGCGGGCGGGTCGCTCATGTGGGCGCGGCGCATCTCAGTCCGCCCGATCTGGAGCCGTTGATTGAGGCTTCGCGGCAGTCATGCCCTTTTTGTCCAGAGCGCATCTTTCGGGTGACGCCCAGGTTTCCGGCGGATGTGATCCCGGAGGGGCGCTTGCAGCAGGGGGAAGCGATGATCTTTCCTAATCTTGCGCCTTATGATGAACACAGCGCGGTGGCGGTTATGAGCCAGGCGCATTATGTGCCTATCGGGGCGTTCAGCCAGGCGCTGCTCCACGACGCTTTTGGCGTTTGCCAGCAGTACGTGCGGCGCGTGCAGCATCTTGCGCATACGACCTATGCACTCGTGTTCTGGAATTATTTCCCGGCCTCTGGTGGCACTCAGATTCACCCGCATCTTCAGGTATTTGCCACCGATACACCTGGCAACGCGCTGCTGGAAGAATTGGCCGCCAGCCTGCGCTATTACCGCGAGGCGGGCCGCTCCTACTGGGCAGATTTGCTTGCGGAAGAGGAGCGATTGGGCGAGCGATTTGTTTCACGTGGAACATACAGCGCCTGGCTGACGAGTTTTGTCTCGCAAAGCGTACTGGGAGATACGCTGGTACTCTTTCCGGGGCAGCAGACATTACGCAACCTTCCTGAAGCGGCGCTGGATGAGTTCTGCCTGGGTTTGGGGCAGGCGCTGCGCCACCTGGAATCGCAGGGCGTCTATAGCTTTAATCTGGCGTGCTTTTCGGGCGTGACCGGGCGCGAGGATAGCTGGCTGCATGTGCGGCTCTCGCCACGTATCTATATGACGCCGCGTATCTGGGGCGGCGATACAACGGCTCTTCAGCATCTCTACCAGGAACATTTCATGCTGCAAACGCCTGAAACTGCGGCAGAAGGGCTGCGCCAGGCTATCAAGCTGTGATAGGCGCTGTGTCGAGATTCTAGCGCCTGGTTCCTGTTCGGCGGCGCTGCTGATCTGACTGGGGAGGCTGGTTACTCATCTGGTCGAAGTTCTTGCCCATGCGCAAGGCCACCATCAAAAAACCGGCGGAGAGAAACACGATGCTGGCGAGCAGCAGGATGATAAGTAAGGTTCCAAGCATACTTGTTCCTCAATCTGGCGCGCGGCCTGCCAGCATTGGCAAGGCGCGCCTTTTAGGGGTCTGAAACAGTATATGCTATGGCCTGTGGAGGCTGCAAACACTGGGAACCGGACGGTAGGCCATTGGCTTTCCCCCATGTGTGTTACAATGAGCGGGAGAGGAAACGGGAGAAGGATTGGCGCTCTCAATATCGTCTGCGAAAAATGGGAGGAACGCGCGCATGGCGGCCAGTTCAACCGGAGACCTGGAGCGCTTCATTGAAGAACTGAATCGTCTGTATGGCGAACTGCGTGCCAGCCTGGCGGAGATTTCCCCCGCCAGGCTGGCTGTTCAACCGGCTTCCGGCGGCTGGACGCCGCTGGAAGACCTGGCGCATGTCGCCGAGATGTTTGGCTACTGGTCCGGCGAGATTGATCGTTTCCAGCGCCAGCCTGGCGCTGCGTTTGGGCGCGTGGCGAGCAATCCTGAGCGCGTTCGGTTTATCGAGGCGCACGCGCATGATACGCCTGAGCAGATGGCGGCGCTTCTGGAGAGCGGTTATGGTACTGCTCTGGCTTTGCTGCAACGGCTGCGCCCCGCCGATCTGGAGACGACGGGCCAGCATGTGAAATATGGCGCGCAGACCGTTCGCCAGGCGATCCAGCAGTGGCTGATCGATCATCTGGATGAGCATGTGGAGCAGTTGAAAGCGATGGCGCTCGCGCAGTGAGATCACGGGGAGCGCGCTCTTTTTATTCATGAGGAGGCATGTAACGTGGCAGAGTTTACCCTTTCGCGCCGTTCGGGCGGCGAGCGCAATCAGGGCGGGCCGAGCGATGGGATGGAGATGGGGACGATGGAGAACGGGGAAGCCCGGCACGAGGCTGGCAAGCGCGAAGTCGAGATGTATATTCGCACTTTCCATACGCTGCTGCGCAGTTCAGGCGAGGTGGGCCTGAAGGCATTAGTGCAGGCGCATTACAATATTGATTCCGCGTTGCACCCGGAAGCCCGCTCCACCAAGCCGGATATGTCGGCTTTTATCTACAGTGTGCTGCGCCTGCCTGACGCGGTGCTGGGTTGTAATCGCATCTTGCTGGGTCAATCCGAAGACATCTTTCAGCAGCAGGGTTATGATGTTGACAAATGGGAGTCGGTCACAGCGTCGGCGCGGCGGCGCAAGTGGTTTTACGATGGCAAGAACAGCCTGGCAGCCTATGTCGCCAGTGTCAGCGATACCGAAGATATTGTGCCGGTGCTGGTGGCGATGCAGATCGAGTGGAATAAGTTTAACTGGCTGCTGAATGCTGACCCGACGACGATGCAGTTGCTGGAAAGCCGGGTAGATAAAGCCTCGCCGGTTTTTGCCGAGATTACCAAGGTGCTGCGCGAACGCTTGCAGGTTTCGCCGGATGATTGGCGTCGCCTCGAAGTGATCTGGGGCGATAAGATGTGGGGGAATCTCCTGACCATTGGCCGCGAGCGCAAAAACTTCACGCTGAAGATGATTGGCGGCTCGCACGTGGGCTATATACGGGCAACCCGCAAGTGGTGGGCGCCGGTGGATAAGCTGCTCAAAGACCTGGGATTGGCCGACCGGCCCATGTATTTTGTCTCCAGCAACACGCACAGCCTGTCAAACCTTTTCTCCGGGGCGGCGCTGCGGCGCGAAGCGGAAATCACCAAGTTTGCCCTCAGCGGTAAAGACCCCATGCTGGCTGAGGAGTGCCGCAAGCTTCAGGAGGGGCGTGTCCCTGGCAACTGGCAAAACTTCCTCTACTACGCTGCCCGCGAATATGTGAAGACTCCTGAGAGCAAGGATTTCGCTCACCAGCGTTCTGCTGAGGAGCAGGAGCGCGGCATCTGGAATATTACCGCGCGGCATGGCGTGGAAGTGGATGCCCAGATCTTTGATCTCTCGAAGCTGCGCATGGATGATATTGATCCCCGCTGCCGCCTGCCTGGCCTGGAGCGGCTGGCGCGCAGCCGGGCGATCATCATGAATATTGATTATCCGCTGGGGATGGCCGCTTATCGGATGCTGCGCGAGGTGATGGAGAATCTTTCGCAGGCGCGCGGGATTTATATTCTGGGGAAAGCCGCTACGCTGAATGGGAGCATCGGTGATGTGATGATCTCCGATGTGGTGCTGGATGAACATAGCCAGAACGTTTACTGGCTGGAAAACTGCTTCACGGCAGGGGATGTTGGCCCGCAGTTGATCTATGGTTCGGTGCTGGATAATCAGAAGGCGGTCTCAAACAAGGGTACCTTCTTGCAAAATCGCCAGTATCTGGATTTCTATTACCGCGCGAACTATACAGTGGTGGAAATGGAGAGCGGCCCGTACCTCAACGCCGTCTATGAGACGCTTTACACGACGCGCTATCCAACTGGCGAGAATATTAACTTTGCACGTCTGCCTTTCGATCTGGGGATTCTGCACTACGCTTCGGATACGCCTTATACGCGTGGCAAGAACCTGGGCGCGGGGAGCCTCTCCTACTTCGGCATGGATTCCACCTATGGCGCGGCGATTGCTATCGGGCGGCGCATCCTCAGCAATGAATTGAGCATTCTTGCGCCGGGCCAATCAATGGCTGGTTCCCCGGCGCAGGCGCCCGCGGGGGCGCTCAGCGGGGCTTCGACCTTTAACACGCTGACCGGCAGCGCGACCAAAGGCAGCGCCTCGGCGGCCCCGGCAGCGCCACCCCCAGCCCCAGCAGGAGCGCCCGCTCCTGCTGCCAGGGCGAGCGGCCCGTTGGGTGGACCCGCTGGCGCCGGACCCGCTGTTGGCCCCAGTTCCAGTTTTCTCTTCCGCCCCTTCGGCAAGGAACGCCGCGAAAATACCGAGGGCGAACACCCGGCTGCTGGCAAGGGGGAGCCAGCCTAGCTCAAACGGCTTTTGAGGGTGAGGTACTCGTCCGGCTCCAGCCGATGGATGGCCTGGGCATCAGGGAGGATCATGGTGAAGACGGACTGGTCCCAGCTATAGAGGGCGGTGACGATGACGTTCCAGGGGCCGCGACGGCAGGAGAACATCCAGTTCTCCTGGTAGTTGGAAAAGGCGACCACTGAACCATCCGGCGTCAGCGCCAGCAGGTTGGCGCGCCCACCAAGCGTCGCGTAGACCCGGCGCAGCGCTTCTTCCTCTGGCGCAGCGCCGGTGGCGCGATCTAGCTCTTCCTCAAATAGCCGGAAGCCTACCTCGCTGTCGGCTTTCCCGTTCAGCAGCCCTTGTTCCTGGTAGCCTGGCCGCAGCGCGGCATGCCTGTCGAAGTCGCCGTTATGGGCGAAGGCGCAGCCATGCCGCTCGCTGTAAAAGGGCTGAGTATCGGCCAGACCAATCGTGCTGAGCTGGTTTGGACGGCGCAGATGAATGATCGCCGCGTCTGCCCGCTCGTGGCCCAGGGCGGTTTGCGCTTCGGCCAGATGCGGATGAAGCGCGCCCAGGTGAATGGTGTGGCGCACTCGCCCGGCTGCAGGGTCGCGCCAGGCGACTCCCCAACCAAATCCGGCGATACCCAGCCGTTCTAGCTCGGCTGCCAGGGGCAGGACTTCTGAGAGCGCGAAGGTTGCCCCTGGCGCGCTCCCCTGTACGGCGAGCATCTCGCACATAGATAGCTATCCCTTCCTGAATCTAGCGCGGGCGTCTAGAAGGCTCCCAGCGCTTTGCCGAAATCGCTGAGGTTGGGCGCTCCCAATCCGGTTGCCAGGTCGAAACCGCTGGTAGCTGGATAGAAGAGATTATCACCTTTGGTGACATCAAAGAAAGGATGCAGCGACCCACCCTTGTTTGCCAGTTGATAGAAGGTTGGCGGAGCGCCGACCAGCGGCTTCTTGTGCTGGCGCAATCCCTGATCCACCAGCGCGATGCCTGCGGCCCAGACAGGCGCGGACAGGCTGGTGCCGCCGCTTCGATACCACTTGCCAAAGAAGTAGAGGGGTACATTCAGCGAGATTGCTGAGACATCGGGTATCTGGCGCGAGCCGTTGGAATACTGGTTCTGGACGCCTGGCCCTGTCTGCCAGTCGGGCTGCTGAAAGGCGATGCTTAAGCCGCCGCCCGTCCCCCAGGAGTTTCCGCACTGGCTTTTGTCCGGGCTGGGGTCAGACCAGGCTGGCTCCTCGGTGCGTTTCCCCTGGCTATCTGTCGCCAGGAGGGTGCCGCCGACGGCCAGGGTATACGGGTCTGCGGCGGGGAAATCAACGGAGAGTTTGTCGAAGGTGCCGTCATCAAAAGCGCCGCAATCGCCAGAGGCGGCAGCCAGGGTGATGCCTTCCGCCGCCAGGCGCTGAATGGCCTGGTCAATGGCTTGAATCTCATCTCGGCTAAAGAAGGACTCTTCTCCGCCCCAACTGGCGCTGACCACCTGCACGCGGTTTTCGCTGGCGATCTGGTTCAGGATATTGGCGTAGCCTTCTGGGAAGGGGGTGATGGTTGGATCACAGAAGATCTGCGCGCAATAGGTCGTTTGATACTCCAGCAGTTCCGCATCCGGCGCAAGCGTACTCAGGTACTCTAAGTCCAGCGTTGCCTCGGCGGTAGAGTCATCATCGGTATCTTGCGCGCCGCCGTTGACTCGAACGATGGTGCGGTGAAGCTTGCCGCCGGTGGTGCAGCTCAGGAAGGTATTCAGATCGTCTACCGAAACGTCATCGTTAAACTCGACGACGCCGATAGCGATGCCCTTGCCTGTGTAGCCCGCTTGATAGGCGCCTGTATAGTTGTAGGCGGCTGCTATCTGGCTGGGGGAGACGCCTTTCTCGCCCTTGCAGGCCGGTGGCGGCGCGGGTGGTGTCGGCGGTTTGGGTTTGGGCTTGCCGAAATCGCTCAGCCCCAGGATGTAGTCAATAATCTGTTCGAGTTCGTCGGGCAAGCCAAACTTGCCTGATGGCCCAAAGAAGCTGGAGCCATTCTGCTGATAGACTTGCAGGCCGATATGAAACGCCTGTTGGATTTGCGCGGCGGTGGCCGAGACGATGAGTGAATCGCGCAGCGAGGAGACCGCGAGAATCTGGAAGCCAGCCAGCTTCAGAAAGTTGCTGGCGGCGTCAATGGCTTGCTGGGGGGCGCCGTAGCGCGAGGCAAGTTGATCTGGCGTCAGGAAATGGCCGTATTGGGGCGAATGGGGATCGTACAGGGCGGCTAGATCATCGGCAAGCGCCTGTCGGTTAGTCGCCAGGCCAATCGTCAATTGCAGGCGCGTATCGGGAGGCACCGGACCAGTAGGTTGCGCGCCTGCTGCTCCAGGTGGTAATAGCCCGATTGGTGGCAGCGGCGGAAGCGGGACGTGTGTGCTTTGTGGCTTTTGGGCGGTGTCCTGGCCGCCGCAGGCCGCCAGCATGGGGAGCAGCGCGCAGAGCGCCAGAAAGGCGCTGCGCCTCGGCCCTCGCCCCTTGAACCGAGAAATGGTCAGAAAAAGTTGCATGATGATTGCGCGGTATGGGTGATTCCGTCCTCCGCCGCGCCCCTCCTTCCAATAGTCCCAATGGGCAATCATCAAAGCGCCCGCAGAGCTGGACACCTGAAAGATTGCTTACCAGTATAGCAGCGTTGACAATAGGGTAGATAGGCGGGGATAGCTGTGCTTCACAGTATAGGTGTTGGAAGCATGCTTGCCCATGAGATGGATCACGCCCTGGTTGTGGTCTGGTTCATACAAGCGCCCTCCCTGCGGGAAGGGCTGTGCCTCGCTCGTCTTTGACAGAATCGAAATATTGTTCTATAGTAGAAGCTGAAGTTAGCCCCAGGAATGATGGAGAGAAGAGGATCAAGGCTTATTCGTTCTTGACACCTGGACTGGCAGCGGATAGAATGATGTGTAGGTCGTGCTAGATGGGGCGCCTGGGCTGCCCTGAACCCGAAATGCTCAGTATGCGGGATCGAATTCCCATCCGAGGCTCGACGTAGTTGGTCCAATTGTCGGTATGTGGCGTTGAGGACCGGGTCCTGCGCGGCAGATGCCTGCGAACCCCGTCAGGTCCGGGAGGAAGCAGCGGTAAGTGGACCGCTCTGGGTGCCGCGGGATCGCCGGATCTGAGCTGGAGCGTCGAGCGAGGTGGGTTGGCGCGGAACAACGGAGGGTGCACGACCAGTACCCTTCTCCACCGCCCCCTTCTTTCCTACTCCGCGCGTTTGCTGCCGCTTTGCTCGTTATGCTTACCACGGCCACTCTGCGCGGCAACTGCGCGAGGCGCTCCCCGGTCCGCGTTCTCGGCTGGTGCTGCCAAAGCTGTTAAGACCGCTCAGGCGCGCGGTGCGCCGTGACTTCTCAGGGTACTTCTCAGGCTGTTGAGGCGGGTGTGAGCATGGCGTCGCAGTCTCTCTATCGCAAGT
>DATBHW010000043.1 GCA_036557285.1 Ktedonobacterales bacterium | reverse complement strand
CTGCTGCGCGCGCAATCGCCAGAGGGCTGGTGGTGCGGCGAACTTGAATCCAACGTCACCATCACGGCTGAATACCTCTTCCTCACTCATTTTCTGGGCGTCGCTAATCCTGATCGTTGGGCAAAGATCGCGGCGTATCTGCTCGATCACCAGCGCGATGACGGCACGTGGGGCATCTATTACGACGCGCCCGGCGACCTCAGCACCACCATCGAAGCCTATGCTGCGCTCAAGCTGGCCGGAATCTCGCCCGACACGCCCGGCATGCAGCGGGCGTGCGCCTTCATCCTCGCGCAGGGCGGCGTGCCCAGGGCGCGCATCTTCACTAAAATCTGGCTGGCGCTGCTGGGCCAGTACGACTGGCGCGGCCTGCCCGTCATGCCGCCAGAACTCATCTTTCTGCCGTCCTGGTTCCCGTTCAACATTTATGACTTCGCCTGCTGGGCGCGCGGAACGATTGTCCCCATGCTCATCTTGCTGACCGAACATCCAGTGCGCCAGGTTCCACCAGATTGCGCCGTTGATGAACTCTATTGTCGGCCAGAGGATCGCCTGGACTGGACCCTGCCCAATCGCGGGCGCGGGCCAACCTCGCTGCTGAGCTGGCGGCGCTTCTTCCTGGAGGCAGATAAATTACTGCGCCGTCTGGAGCAAGGCCGATGGAAACCACTGCGCAGCGCCGCCAAACGCGCCTGCGAGGGCTGGATCATCGCCCATCAGGAGGCCGATGGAAGCTGGGGCGGCATTCAGCCGCCCTGGGTCTATTCATTGCTGGCGCTTTCAGTCCTGAGCCATCCCATCACCGACCCGGTAATAGCAAAAGGCTTGCGCGGCTTCGAGGACTTTGCCATCGAGGACGAGCGCACCTTTCGCACCCAATCATGTATGTCCCCTGTTTGGGACACCTGCCTGATCGTTATAGCCCTGCTCAATTCCGGCTTGCCGCCTGACCATCCCGCGCTGACGCGAGCCGGAAGCTGGCTGCTGGGCGAACAGATTTTCAGCGGCGGCGACTGGCAGATCAAACAGAAAGGCTGGCGGCAGCCTGGGCGTCCTGGCGGTTGGGCCTTTGAGTTCCAGAATGATCGGTATCCTGACACCGACGATACCTCTGAAGTGCTGCTGGCCCTGAGCCGTATCATCTTCCCGCCAGAGGAGCGGCAGCAGCAAGCCATCGCGCTGGATCGCGGTACAGAATGGCTGCTCAGCATGCAAAGCAAAAACGGCGGCTTCGCCTCTTTTGATATTGACAACACCCGCCGGGCCATCACTCAGATTCCCTTCTGCGACTTTGGAGAAGTCATTGACCCGCCCAGCGAAGATGTCACCGCCCATATCCTCGAATGGTTCGGCGCGCTGGGTTTGCCCGCAGAACACCCTCAGATCGCGGCGGCGCTGCGCTACCTCAAGCGCACACAGCATGCGGATGGCTCCTGGTGGGGCCGCTGGGGTGTCAATCACATCTATGGGACCGGCGCGGTCCTGCCTGCCCTGCGCACGTTGGGCGAGGACATGCGCCAGAACTATATCCAGCGGGCGGCAAATTGGCTGCTCAACTGCCAGCAGGCTGATGGCGGCTGGGGCGAAACCTGCGCGTCCTATGAGGCTCCTTCGCTGCGCGGGACCGGCGCAACTACCGCATCGCAGACCGCCTGGGCGCTGCTGGGGCTGCTGGCTGTGCAGCATCAGCCCGCGAGTCGCAGGGAGGGCGGATCGGCAAATACCCTCAACGCCGAAGCGATTGAGCGCGGCATCAGCTATTTGCTGGAGCGGCAGCAGACAGATGGAACCTGGGAAGAACCCTATTTCACCGGCACAGGGTTCCCGCGCGCCTTCATGATTAAGTATCACCTGTATCGCATCTATTTCCCGCTCATGGCGCTGGGAAGGTATCTGGAGCAAGCATAATATGGCAGCGCCTATTTCAATCGAGCAGGCATTTGACGACTGTGAGCGGCTGGCAACCACGCACTACGAAAACTTCAGCGTCTTGTCGTGGTTTCTGCCGGACAGGCTGCGACCGCATTTCAGCAGCGTCTACGCTTTTTGCCGCCACACCGATGACCTGGGCGATGAAGGGGCGGGCAGCCCCCAAGAGCGCCTGGCGTATCTGGACGCCTGGGAAACAGACCTGCGGCGCTGCTTTGTGGTCGGCGATCAGCCAGAGCATCTCTATCTGATCGCCCTGCGCGAAACCATTCAGCGATTCAACCTGCCCGCCGAGCCGTTCTTGCGCCTGATCGAAGCTAACCGTATAGACCAGCGCGTCCGGCGCTATGCTACCTATGCCGATCTGCTGCGTTACTGCGAACACTCGGCTAATCCAGTTGGGCGGCTTGTATTGATGCTCTATGGCTATCGGGATTTCGAGCGCCAGCGATGCTCCGACGCAATCTGTACAGCCCTGCAACTCACCAATTTCTGGCAGGATGTGGGCCGCGATTATCACGAACGGGGCCGCATCTACCTGCCCGCCGAAGATATGGCGCGCTTCGACTACAGCGAATCAGCGTTGGCGCGCGGCGAGGCCACGCCTGCCTTTCGCGCCTTGATAGCGTCTGAAGTCGAGCGCGCTCGCACTCTGTTCTATGAGGGCATGCCCTTGCTGGCGCGGCTGAGAGCTTTCCAGCGCCGATCAGTCGCGCTCTTCGCTCTAGGGGGGCTGGAGATACTGGCCGCCATCGAGCGGCGTAATTATGATGTCCTTTCGCGGCGGCCCACACTCAGCAGGCGCAGGAAGCTCTGGCTGATGGCGCGGGTGGCTGTGGCGCCTGTAGCGCCGCCGGGGCGGCGGCGCTGCAAGCAATAATAGTATCAAGGAGACGGTATGTCAGCGGAGCAAAGCTGGACCACACCCGATATATATGAAGCGTATCAAGCCTGCCAGCAGATTACCAAACGCGAGGCCAAAAACTTCTATTACGGATTTATATCGCTGCCCGACCCCAAACGCTACGCCATCTACGCTGCCTATGCGTTCAGTCGGCAATGCGACGACGCCGTTGATAGCCAGGCCAGCGGCTACGAGAAACTGCACGCGCTTGAGGTCGCCAGGCGACGCTTACACCAGTGCTATGCCGGGCAGCCAGCCGACCTCGTGACTATCGCGCTCCATGATGCGACGATCCGCTATCCCATACCCATCGCCTATTTCGAGGCGTTGATCGAAGGCATGGCAATGGACATCGAGGCATCGCGCTATCGGACGTTCGAGGCGCTGCGCGGTTATTGCTATCGCGCTGCCTCGGTGATCGGGCTGATCTGCATCGAAATCTTTGGCTATCGCCAGCCCCAGGCCAGAACTTTTGCCATTGACCTGGGCATTGCTATGCAACTCACGAACATCCTGCGCGATCTAAAAGAGGACGCCGAGCGCGGGCGCATCTATCTGCCGCAGCAGGAACTGCGCAACTTTGGCGTCAGCGAAGAGGATATTCTAGCTGGCCGCCTCACTGATCCATTCCGCTCGTTGATGCGCTATCAGGCGCGGCGGGCGCACAAATACTTTGCCAGCGGCGCGAGGCTCTTGCCGCTCTTGTCGCCGCGCTCGCGCATGTGTACCGCCGTCTTGCAGGGGCTTTATTCCGAGATTCTCAGCCGCATCGAAGCGGCCAACTACGATGTTTTCAGTAAGCGTATCAGCCTGTCAACCCTGGAGAAAACGCAATTGACGGCCTGGCTCTGGTTCTGGGGCTTTACCAGTGAGGCGGTGGCATCATGCCTGGGACTCTCTCCAGCATTGTAGTGGTGGGCGGCGGTCTGGCCGGAATCGCAGCCGCCTGCGATCTGGCCGACGCTGGCCTGTCGGTGACATTGGTGGAAGCGCGCCCGTTTCTCGGGGGCAAAACGTGGTCCTTCCGCGACGAGCAGACGGGCATGCCTGTTGATAACGGGCAGCACGTCTTCCTGGGCTGTTGCACCGCTTATCGGCATTTCTTGCAGCGCCTGGGCATCGCGGGGGCCACCCACATGCAGACGCGGGTACGCGTGCCTATCTTCGATGCGGAACATAGGCGAACCGCGCTGGAAGCGGCGCGCGTCCCGCTGCCAGCGCCGCTGCATCTCTTCTCGTCGTTTCTGCTCCTGCCCACGCTTTCCTGGCGCGAAAAGCTGCGAGCCGCCCGCACCCTGGCGGCCATTGCGCGGGCGGGCCGAAGGGGGCGCGTCACCCATGACCATATCAGCTTTGCCGACTGGCTGCGCGCGCATGGTGAAAGCGAGCGATCCATCAAATACCTCTGGAACCTGATTATCCTGCCGACCCTGAACGAGGAGTGCGAGCGAGCCAGCGCGGGTCTGGCGCTGATGGTCTTTCAAGAGGGCTTGCTGCGCCACGCGGGCGGAGCGCGCATTGGCTACGCCACCGTCGGGCTGAGCGACCTGCTCTGCGAAGCGACTGAACGCTACCTGCTGGAGCGTGGCGCGGTGCTGCGGCTGGGCTGCCGCGCCATCGCGCTTGATGTGGAAGATGATCGGCTGGTGGGCGTGTGCCTGGCAAATGGCGAAGTCCTGCCCGCCAGCCAGATCGTGCTGGCGCTGCCACACTATGCCCTGGCCGGGCTGGCTCCTGCCGCCTGGCGCAGCCAGTTTTTCTTCGCGCACGCCGCCCAGCTTGGTGTCTCTCCTATCGTTGGCGTGAACCTCTGGCTGGATCGTGTCATAGTGCCTGAACCCCTGGCGGCGGTCATCGGGCGCGAAGAAAGTTACTGGGTCTTTGATAAGGGCAGGCTGCTTGGGCTGGACCTGGCCGCCGGACAATATCTCACTGTTTCCATCAGCGGCGCGCATCGCTATCTGGATCAACCCCGCGAGCAGATTCTCGCTCAGGTGCAGCGCGATCTCGAAGCCGTCTTCCCAGCTATGCGCGAGGCGCAGATCAGCCACGCGCTGGTCATCAAAGAACGCCAGGCCACCTTCTCCGCCGCGCCTGGCTCGCTGACCCACCGCCTGCCGACCGAAACGCCAGTACGCGGCCTCTACCTGGCGGGCGCGTGGACCGATACCGGCTGGCCCGCCACTATGGAAGGCGCGGTGCGCAGCGGTCACGCCGCCGCTCAGGCTATTCTTCGGTCTTCGTCGGCGAATACACTGGCCGCTCCGGTCCGCGTTGCGTTGACTTCACGCCCTCTGTCATACACTGAGCAGCAGCCCAGCGATTAACATCGCCAATGGGGTGAGGCTGCCACATCCCTTGCCGCCTGGCATATCCTTCTGTACAATGGTTCCTGCAACACTCAAGAACCCTTGTAACCTGTATCGTTTGGAAATGAAGAGGAGTGACATTATGGGCAAGCTCGATGGCAAAGTTGCCATCATTACTGGCGCAGGTTCAGGCTTTGGCCGCGCCACCACACTGCTGTTCACGCATGAGGGCGCGTCAGTGCTGGTCATGGACCGTGACGAGGCAGGCGCTAACGCTACCGTTGCCGAGGTCGAACGGTCACACCCTGGCAAAGCCTCGGTCTTTATCGGCAATGTCACCAGCAGCGCCGATTGTGCTGGAATGGTGCGCGCCGCTGTGGAGCGATATGGCAAGCTCGACATTCTCTTCAACAACGCGGGCATCGGCGGGAAGATCACGGGCCTGGAGATGATGGAAGAGGAGGACTGGGACAATGTACTGGCGGTCAACCTCAAAAGCGTGTTTCTAGGCGCAAAATATGCGTTCCCGGAACTGAAGAAAAATGGCGGCGGTGTCATTCTCAATACCGCTTCTGTCTCGGCTTTTGCGGCTTCGCCTGGCTATGCCGCCTACACGTCTTCCAAGGCTGGCGTGGTGCAATTGACGAAACTGATTGCCCTGGAAGGCGCGCCCTATCGCATCCGCTCGAACGCGATTTGCCCATCGTTCTCCTGGACACCGCTGGTGCAGCGTGGAATCGCCGAGCGGTTTCCAGGCGCGGAAGAGCGAGTGAAACAGGCGCTGGCCCAGGCTTCGCCGCTGAACGATCTGGTGACAGCCGAAGAGGTAGCCGCGCTGGCCTTGCATCTGGTCTCCGACGAGGCGCGCTTTATCACCGGCACTGCTCAGATCATTGATGGCGGCCTGAGCGCAGGCATAAACAGGTAAAAGCGAACACAACATCAAAGGACAGCGCCCTATGGCTGCTCATCCCCGGCTCCGGCATCTGATCCGGGGCGGAATACTCGTTCTTTCAATGCTGGTTATCGTTGTCCAGGGCGCTCGTCTTCTTGCAGCCATTCACTCAGGGGCCACCACTACCACTGACTTTTGCCTGGATTATCAAACGGCGCAACACTGGCTCCACGGCACGCGCATTTACACGCCTGTTACCTGCTGGAGCCGGTATTCCAGCACACCAGTGCCGCTAGAATATTACGCGCATCCGCCGTTTTCGCTGCTGCTCACCGTCCCCTTTGCCCTGCTCTCCTCCGGGGCCGCAACCTGGTTGTGGGGGATACTTAGCCTGGCCTGCCTGGTTCAGAGTTTCCTGCTGGTTTGTTGGGAATTATCTCTCAGGGGGATACGTATCGTCCTCCCCCTGCTCGCTCTCTTCCTGCTCTGGGATCCCACAATGGGAAGCACGCGCGCTGAAAATATCGGCGGGGGCGTCTCCTGCCTGTTCGTCGTACTCGTCTGGCGGGCGCTTCGCCGAGGCCAGCAGGGACGCGCTGGACTTCTGGCAGCGATAGTCATCCTCCTCAAGCCTGTTCCGTTCTTGCTGCTACCGCTCTTTTTGCTCCGACGCCAGCGGCGCGCAGCCGTCAGCGCGCTGCTTTCCCTGGTGGGAGGCATCCTTATTTCATTGGCGCTCATGGGGCCAGGAGCCTGGCTCGATTACCTGGGTCCGGCACGCGCCGATGAAGGCTTTGCGGTGGCGGTCCCCAGTAACCTTGCTCTCGAAGGGTATGTTGTGCGCTGGGGCGCGGGTTATCACGAGTTTCTTCATCCTGGGGCTGTTCGCGCCTTCCCTGACCTGCCTCCGCTCGTCTCAGGGCTGTCTTTAGAAGCGGCCTTGCTCTCAGGCTATCTACTTGCGGGGGCGCTTCTCCTCGTCCTGAGCTTCTGGCTCTGGAAACGCGGCCCCAACCAGGCATGGGACGAGAGCGACGACGCCAGCTTTGCTGTTGTCCTCATCCTCACCTTCCTCGTGTTCCCAAGCGCCTGGGATTGGAGTCTGGCTCTGCTCGTGATGCCCCTGCTCTGGCTGGGACTGAAGATCGCCCAGGGCAGCGCCAGACAGAGCAGATGGCTGTATGGAGCAGCCATTATCCTGCTGGCAATCCCGTTTAGCTGGCTCTTCCCGGCCTTTCAGCTTCAGACGCAAACGACGCTTCCCTGGCCGCTGCGAATGGCAGGGGCCATCCTCACAACGCTCCCATCCATCGCGCTGGTCCTGCTGCTCGCTGCGTTCTGGCCCTGGCTCAAAACGTCCATTCGGGCAGCGCCCGATCAGGAGCCTGGCGCATCTCGCCACTCTTTTACCGGGGCGATACCATCTTCATCGAACTAGCAACGCTACTGCTCGCTGGTGATGTCAGGTGGAGGCGCTTTGAGCGTCTGAGCTTCTTGAGAGACGTGGATCACTGCATTCTGCTTGATCCACTGAAGCAATTCGCGGTTCTCCAATTCCAGCTTCTCCAGACGGGCCTGCATATCTTGAAGGTCGGCGAAGCTCTTCTTGTTTACCTCATAATCTGCCTCAGCCCGCAGTTCCGAATGCGCCGAAGAAAGGTTCTGGCCGACCTGGATGATTGGCCCGCCCACAAGCTGAATCAGATTGCCGATAAAGAGCAGCAGCAGAAAAGGATAGGGATCGAAAGCTCCGTGTCCCATAAGACTTTGCCAGAGCATCCACCCGGCCATAAAACAAACCAGGAAATAGACAAAGTACATTGACCCGTAAACCCCGGTCATGACCGTGGCAACTTTGCCATTCAATCCCAATCGCGCCTTAAACTCTTCATGCACCTCGTTGGGATTTAAGACCACTGGCGCTCCCGATTCTTCAGCCCGTTGCTTATGCTCGCGGAGGACATCCAGATGCAGTTTGTTCGCAAGAAACATGTGTTATTCCTTCCCTACTTGTGTAATACCAAATCTTGGTATATACTAGAGGTATGTCGAAACGTCTTACGCTTGCTGAACACCTACCGATGGCTGATTTAGAACAGCGCTACCGGAAGGCCTCCGACCCCGTTGCACGCAGTCAGTGGCAGATCCTCTGGTT